>CAYYHN010000751.1:0-2875 GCA_964471245.1 uncultured Rhodothermaceae bacterium
CTCCCAGAGGGAAACGCCCGACTCTTGGCAGAGGTCGGGCGTTTCTTTTTAGTCTCCGATGGATGAGGATATCCACAGAACCAACCGCTATGACCCATCGACTGCCGAGCCTGCCGTCCAATCGTGGCAGTGACAGGCCATAGCGGTGAGGTACATGTGGGCAGGCCTGCCGTTGCCTACCCACTTGACACAGATTTACGGCATCTAGCACCTAGATGCTGCGAGGCAGCATTGCAACCCATTGCAGGTCAAACCCCGACGCTGTGCACAACTTAGCGACGATCCACAGCCTCTTCATCGGCACGTCCGAAACGTGAACGGCTGCGGCTGGGTATCACAGATTGTCAATTGCTCACTTCCATCCCGCCCATCAAGCGGCTGTTTTCTATGGCTGATCGCATTGCAGACTTGCGTCAAGAATATGAAGGCCCCACCCTACGTAAAGAGGAAGCCCACCCTAATCCTTTTGTTCAGTTCGAGCAATGGTTCGCTGAGGCACATGCCAAAGAGGATGTGGAGGCCAACGCAATGACCTTAGCAACCGCGACCGCCGACGGGCTACCTTCGGCACGAATCGTTTTGCTAAAGGGTATCGAAAATGAGCAGTTCGTCTTCTATACCAACTATGCTAGCATCAAAGGACAGCAGATGGCTGCCAACCCACATGCGGCACTTGTGTTTTGGTGGCCTAAGCTTGCACGGCAAGTCCGTATCGAGGGCACCATTTCCAAAGTAGATGAACATACCTCGACGGCTTACTTCCAAAGCCGTCCACGAGGTAGCCAACTTGGAGCATGGGCCTCGGCTCAAAGTGAGGAGGTTGCCGACCGCGATGCACTGGAAACAAGTCTCGACAACGTGACAGCGCGTTTTGCCAACACGGACCCGATTCCCAGACCCTCATATTGGGGTGGCTATCAACTTGCCGCGACGGTCATTGAGTTTTGGCAAGGGCGCCCAAACCGCCTCCACGATCGCGTAGCGTATACCCAAAATGAGTCGGGGGAATGGCAGCAAGTGCGACTCGCACCATAGCGCTTACCCTAACAGGGCACAAGGTACTACCCGGATGAATTAGTACCCCCGCCTTTTCTGGCAATTCAGGCATAGTTGCGCTCAATTGCACTGATCTGCCTGCAGAAAACCGAAAATAATCGCCGCATTGCTGCAACAAAGAAAACTGGCGTACCGTAGGGTTCAGTGCGTCTTCCGATGAGTGGTTGAGGGGCGCTGTCCGATCTGTCGCACACAAAGATTGGATGGCGTCCCTCGACCTTTTTTAGGCCTATCTGTTACCACGTAATCACGCGAACCCGCATTGGCGCATGGTTGCCCGTGAATGGCTGTTGGTCCTACCTTTTAGACACTACACGTCTGCTCTGAAAGGCCCCATCGACCATGCATATCCTTTTCATTCATCGCAACTTCCCTGCGCAATTCGGACACATTGCGAGCTACCTCATCCAGCAAAAAGGATATAAATGTACCTTTGTTTCGGAAACACCTCCGGGACGAGTAGGTGGCATCTACAAGATTCAGTACGAGGTAAAAGGGGGTGCGACACGGCGGACGCATTATAGTGCGCGCACATTCGAGAATGGTGTCTGGCACGCTGATGCCGTCTACAAGGCATTGAAGCCCTTGAAAGAGCGCGTCCGACCGGACTTGATCGTTGGACACTCCGGGTTTGGTTCTACACTGTTTTTACATGAGTTGTATCCGGGTGTGCCTGTCATTAACCTATTTGAGTATTTCTACCGTAGCGAAGGAGCGGACCTAGGGTTCCGGCCTGAGTTTCCGGTCGCAGAGGCAGACCGGTTGCGTAGCTTGGCGCGCAATGCGATGATCATGCTCGACTTGGAATACTGCACCGCAGGGTACGCGCCTACTCGATTCCAACACGACTGCTTCCCTCGAACGTATCATCCGAAGCTACGTGTCCTCCACGATGGCATTCCCACTGACTTCTGGCGGCGGCATCGTACAGAAGCCTTGACATTGGGTGATCTAGCAATCCAACCGGGCACACGTGTCGTTACGTATGTCTCGCGTGGCTTCGAGTCGATGCGTGGTTTCGACATCTTCATGCAGGTTGCTCAACGTCTTTGTGATCGGCGCAAAGATGTTATGGTGGTCGTGATAGGTACCGACCGCGTGTGCTACGGCGGGGACCTCAAGTACATCAAGGAAGACAGCTTTAAGGCGCATGTGCTCAACAACGGTCGATATGACCTCGACCGGATTCGCTTTGTGGGGCGATTGGAGCCAAAAGCGCTGGTTCGTATGCTCAGCCGTAGCGACCTGCACCTATATCTGACGGTGCCGTTTGTGCTTAGCTGGTCCGTTTTGGATGCGATGGCTTGCGAATGCACGATGCTCTGCTCAGACACAGCACCTGTACGCGAGGTCATTCGCCACGAACAAAATGGCCTGCTATGCGACTTCTATGATGTCGATGGCTTTACAGAGACGGCGCTGGCTGTACTGGACGACCCCCAAACCTATCATGCCCACCTTGGCCGGGCAGCACGTGCGACTATCGAGCAAAACTACAGCATGGAAACGATTATGCCGCAGATGGTGCAGTTCTACGAAGAGGTTGCTGGGCGGAGCTAAGGCTGTTGATCCTGAGTCGGAGAAATGCTTTGCACGGGTGTATGCTGGTTCGCTCGACGTGCTTCTTGTACCTCCGCAGACAACTTGACGCGCGTCGCTTCAAGGCGCTGCACATAACGCAGCAGCGGGCCGGGCAAAGCCCATGCATCGAGGAGGCGCCCAAGCGTTGGGTGATCCGTGCGCAACGTACGTGGGAACAGGAGCCCAAGCCCGTGGAATCCGGGGATGGCAATGAAGTCCAGCGCCTCGGTTGTGGTTG
>CAYYHN010000752.1:0-2871 GCA_964471245.1 uncultured Rhodothermaceae bacterium
ATCAACTTGGTCGGTCACTTGCATCGTGCCGAGTTCTGCTGCAATACTTGCTCCGATTCGGGAAGCTGTGACCATCGCAGGAATGAGCGCGCACAACTCCAGCATGAGCGTCGGGACGACGATCGCACCGATAGCTTGCGCGGAGAGCACCGACGACTCCAGCAAGTAGGCCGTCTGCAAGGTGGTGACAACGCCCGCGAAGGCCGACGCAAGGATGACTACCGGAATGGAGTTGATCCCCAGTGAGACCATCATCGGGAAGATCAAGCCGCGGTAAACCTCAATCTCCGATGCTGAGCGAAAGGCTTGCCGCAAGAAGAGCACGTAGCGACCAGTGGAAACAAGAAGGTTGCGTACGCGGGTCATGCGATGAACTAGCAAGCGAGGGAGGAGGGGCGTAAAGTGGTGACGATAACCATGACAACCTACGGTTTGGCCGCACCAAAATACAGGTACCAATCGCATCCAACACGAACGGAACGCAATCTGGTTGCAGTTCGTTGGGTCGATTGAAAGGGAATCGTCAACGATCGCGGTAATGGAACAAGATCTCTTGGCAAATGCACGTCAGGCGCAATTGGCTTGGATCGGCTTAGGTGCGAATCTGGGCGATCGGTTGGCACAGTTGCAACAAGCTGTGCGAGCACTGCATGTGTGTGCAGATGTAAGCGTAACACGTGTTTCACCCTTATATCGATCCGTCGCACACACCCTGTCTCCGCACGACCGTCAGCCGGACTATTTCAATGCGGTTGTTGAAGTGACGACTACCTTGGCGCCGCAGGATCTGCTTGCGCAACTCCATCTGATTGAGCAGGACGCCGGGCGAGAACGGTTGCCCGGACAGCGTTGGCAGCCGCGTCCGTTGGATTTGGACCTCTTGGTGATGGACCGAATTAGTGTGCAGTCTGAAGCGCTCACGCTTCCGCATCCTCGTGTGCACGAACGACGATTTGTGCTCCAGCCCCTCGCAGATCTCGCGCCCTCGTTGTATGTTCCTGCCCCGCATGATGCTATGGTAGCCGACCTGCTCGCGCAATGCCCAGATAAGGGTCACCTCGCGTTGGTTGCTACGGATTGGGTCATGCTGGTGCCCGGCGAATAATCGATCGTGTTGCCTCCACATTCATGCCCGAACCCCCAGATCTCCATACCACGACATCGCAAGAAACGGAAGCTGATGCATCCGACGCTGCAGCTACCCACGACGAAGCCTTGCTGTCTGAGGAAAGTGCCTCAGGGCATGCTGCCGAAGCCATCACCTTACGCGATGATCTACGGTACATCGCCATCGAAGGCGTCATTGGGGCAGGCAAGACAACGTTGGCGCGTTTGTTGGCCGAACGGTTTGGCGGGCAACTGATCCTTGAGGCCTTCGAAGAGAACCCGTTTCTGCCGCGTTTCTACGAAGACAAGGCGCGGTGGGCATTCCAGACGCAGCTCAACTTTCTGGCAAGCCGCTACCGTCAGCAGCAGATGCTACGTGACCGGAGTCTTTTCCATGAGTTTGTCATCACAGATTATACCTTTGACAAGGATCGGATCTTCGCACGGCAAACCCTCTCTGGCGACGAACTCCATTTGTACGAATCGCTTTACAGCATCATGTCCCAGCAGACGCCATTACCTGATTTGGTGGTGTTTCTGCGAGCATCAAAAGAGCGACTCATGCAACACATTGCCCGGCGGGCTCGTTCATACGAGCTGGATATGGATCCAGAGTATATCGCTATGTTGGCCGATGCCTACGACCATTACTTTTTCCACTATTCAAAAAGCCCACTCCTGATTATCAACACGGCGCACATTGACTTCGTCCAAAACCCCAGCGAGTTGGAGCAACTCATGCGACAAATTGTATCGCTACGCCATCCTGGAACGACGCATTTTAACCCGCAGCCGTCTAGTAAAAGCACCCTTGCACTTTAGTGCTCTTGCGCTAGGGTAGGTCCAGTTTCATGCTTCGTCTTCTTGTTCTTCTGTGTATCGCGTGGTTCGTCTTTGTGACGGTACGCAATATGATTAGGGCCGTCGTGCGCGACCCTAAAGCAACCCCACCACGCCCCGTTCCGCCGCAGCGCGAGCATCCAGTCCACATGCCTATGCCCCAGAAGCGAACGCATGAGATCGAAGATGCACGATTCACTGACCTCGATTAAGCATAGGTGCTATACGAAGCTGTGTGCGAATCAAAGAATGTATACGTGTATTGATCGGACACCCATGCTATAAAAATACCCCGATTCAAACGTGGCCTTTCAAGTACGCCTGACGGAGTGGCTGAGGGAATCGCTCGATGGTGTAGCGAAGCATCGTGCGGGGCATGGTTAAGTAATGTTGCCGTAAAAAAGCCTCGACGATATCTCGGTTGCGCTTGGCAACCTCGCGAAGAACCCAACCGACTGCTTTATGGATCAAGTCGTGAGGGTCATGGACAAGTATATGAGCGAGCCGCATTGAATACAGGAAGTCGTTGGCGCGCAGGAAATTAAACGTAGAGATGATTGCAATACGGCGATCCCAAAGCCAAGGTGAAGTCGCTAACTCTTCCAAAACAGCACGGTCTTTATCAGCGAGCCATGGGCCTACGATTTTGTGTGCCGAACTGTCGACCAAATCCCAATTGTTGATCTGCTTGGTGTGCGCTAAGTATGCCGTATAGATCGCATGACGCGCGGCTAGGTCACCTTTGCGAAATTGCAGCGTCCAAATGATCAGTGCCGTGAGTCGATCTTCGTGGTAAGGAGAATGTAACAACGCTATGTTCTCATCGAGAGAGAGGGTTTGGTTTGCTTGTGCAATTTTCCTTACGACGGGCATACGGTTACCACGGAAGAGATCTCGTTCGCCATATTCACCGAGAACTGATCT
>CAYYHN010000753.1:0-2842 GCA_964471245.1 uncultured Rhodothermaceae bacterium
ACCATGAAAGGAACCCATCTCGGCGAGTTCGAGGAAATCGTTTTGCTGTCCATTGCAGCACTCCAGCAAGAGGCATACGGGCTTGCGATCAAACGCGACCTTGAGGCCCAAACCGGGCGCTCAATTTCGCTGAGTGCCGTCCATGCGGCTTGCAACAGGATGGAGACCAAGGGCTACCTCGGTGCTTCGTTCGGCGAAGCCACCAAGAAGCGTGGCGGCAAGCGCAAAAAGATCTACCGCGTGACCGCAGCGGGCCACCGAGCGATGACCGAAGCGCATGCCCTCCGCACACGTATGTGGCAACGTCTGCCGCTCACCACCTTTCAGCTTCGCCTCACCTGATGCCACCCGATCCGTCCAACCCACGCCCGCCGCTCTGGCTGCTCAGCCTGCTTCGCTGGTTCTGCAACGCCGATTTCCTCGAAGAAATTGAAGGCGATTTGATGGAGCAGTTCGAGGACGATGTTGAGCAACTTGGCGTGCGTCGTGCTCGGCTCCGCTTCCTCGGGACAGGCCTCCGCTACCTGCGTCCTTACTTCTTCTCGCCCCGTTCGCTGCGCCCCAATTTTGCCTACCACCGCGCCATGCTACGCCACAACCTAACCGTCTCGTTTCGCCAACTTCGCCGTCAGCGGTTTTACGCCGTCATCAATATCACAGGCCTCGCGGTTGGGCTGGCGTGTTGCCTTCTGATCCTGCTGTTCGTCCAGCACGAACGTAGCTACGACCAGCACTACGCGAACGCCGACAACATCCACCGCGTCGTCGTCGACTTTAATGGCAACGGGCGCGAAATCTCTAGCGAAGTTGTGCCAACCCCATTGGCCGAGACGCTCGTCCAAGATGTACCAGAAATCGTCCGCGCCGCACGCTACGCCCCACAAATCTACGACGCAGGCAACAGCCTACTCCGTACCGCTGATGATCCGCGCAATCGCTACGAAGAAGGGTTTGCCTATGCTGATCAGGCCTTGCTCGACATCTTCCGTTTCCCTCTCCTCGCTGGTGATGCAGCTACCGCATTAAGCGAACCTTTTACCATTGCGCTGACGGCTACCAAAGCCGACCAACTGTTTCCCAACAGTGACCCCATTGGTCAGTTGGTCATCCTGAACGACAACGCGAATCGTCCCTACCGCATAACTGCTGTACTCGAAGACCTGCCCACGAATACGCACTTCGAGTTTACCTATCTGTTGTCGATGGCGAGTGTGCCGCAAGCGAGCGTACCGAATTGGGGCTGGGTCAACTTCGCTACGTATGTCGAGTTGCTGCCGGGCACTGATCCGACTTTGCTTAAACCACAACTCACCAACCTCATCCGAACGCATGTTAACCCTGAGTTAGACGAAGCCATTGCAACAGATGCGCCGCATTTCCTCTACTGGCTCCAGCCCCTCGCGGATGTGCACCTCGGCTCAGAGGGCTTGCGTGGGTTTACAGCGCATGGGAATCGGCAGTATGTATGGCTTTTCAGTGCCATCGCGGCGTTCATTTTGCTGATTGCGAGCATCAACTTCATGAACCTCGCCACAGCGCGCTCAGCGAATCGGGCTAAGGAGATTGGGCTGCGCAAAGTGTTGGGCTCTGTCCGCCAGCAACTGGTGGTGCAGTTTCTCACGGAGTCGGTGCTCATCAGCACCATGGCCATGCTTGCGGGTATGGGGCTGATGCTGCTCATACTGCCGTGGTTCAACGCACTGACCGGGCAAGCCTTATCAATACCGTGGACGGCGCCTTGGCTTCTGAGCATGCTTATCGGGTCTTCGCTCGGCTTGGGCGTCCTAGCAGGGCTCTATCCCGCCGTCTTTTTGTCCGGATTCCAACCCATCAAAGTCCTTAAAGGCCGCCTCAGTTCAGGCTCGCGCAGCAGCGGATTTCGCGCCGCCCTTGTCGTCCTCCAGTTCGGCATCTCTGTGGTGCTCATTGTGGGCAGCCTCGTCGTGCAAGACCAACTGCGCTTCATCCAAGAGCGCAACCCCGGCTTTGATAAAGAGCAGGTGCTTATCATCGAAGACAGCTTTTCGCTGGGCGACCGACGGGCAACGTTCAAAGACGCGTTGCTGGCTGAAGCGGGCATCTCCCATGTAACGACGACTAGCTTCCTGCCAGTCGATGGCTACACCTATAATGGCTCAGGTGCATGGATTGACGGCACCGACCCGGAGCAAACCAATGTCGGCCTGAGCAAGTGGTTCGTCGACCATGATTATGTGGAGACGCTCGGCCTCGAAATCGTAGCGGGGCGTGACTTCGAGGTCAATATGCCGTCAGACTCGTCGGCTACGTTGCTCAATGAAAAAGCCGTTGCATTGTTGGGGCTTGACAATCCCATCGGCGCGCGCATCAACTCGTACACCCGGCTGGACCCCGAAACGGGTGAACTGCAATACGACACGTACGAGGTCGTCGGGGTGGTCAAAGACTTCAATTTCCAGACGATGAAGTCGGAGATCGAAGGCATGTCGCTGGTGATCGGGAGCCGTGGGGCGACGACGGTTGCCCGGCTCGCTGGCGGCAACATCCAAGGCACGATGGCCGCCGTGGCATCTGTGTGGAACAACTTTGCTCCCAACCAGCCGCTACGCACCAACTTTCTCGACGACCGCTTCGACCAAATGTATGCTTTCGAGGTTCGAACCGGACGCTTGCTCGGCATCTTCACTGCGCTCGCCATCTTTGTGGCTTGCCTTGGCTTGTTCGCACTGGCCACCTTTATGGCAGAACAGCGGCGCAAAGAAGTCGGCGTCCGCAAGGTGTTAGGGGCCTCCGTCCAATCGCTGGTGCTCCTGCTCACGCAGCGCTTCACCATCTTGGTCGGCATCGCGTTGGTCTTAGCATG
>CAYYHN010000754.1:0-2839 GCA_964471245.1 uncultured Rhodothermaceae bacterium
TAGGGTCTTGCAGCTGGTCATGGATAGTCTACGCTACTGGGTCACCGAAATGCACGTCGATGGCTTCCGGTTCGACCTCGCCTCTGCACTGGCGCGTGAGTTGTACGATGTGAACATGCTGTCTGCGTTTTTCCACGTCATCCAGCAAGATCCCGTGCTTAGCCGCGTCAAGCTTATCGCCGAGCCCTGGGACGTGGGGCCGGGCGGCTACCAAGTGGGTGAGTTTCCATGGCTGTGGACCGAATGGAATGGCCGCTACCGCGATACCGTCCGCAAATTCTGGCGCGGTGATCACCGCATGCAAGGTGAGTTGGCAACGAACTTGGCGGGTTCGAGTGACCTCTATGGGCGCTCCGGTCGGCGGCCGTTCGCTTCAATTAACTTCATTACGGCGCACGACGGCTACACGCTCGAAGACCTCGTCAGCTATGTGCACAAGCACAACTATGCCAACGGCGAGGACAACCGTGACGGACACGAACCCAACTATAGCACCAACGGCGGCATCGAGGGGCCGACGGACGATCCGGCCATTCTTGCGCAACGCGAAGCACGCAAGCGCGGACTAATGGCGACGCTCTTGCTCTCGCAAGGTGTGCCCATGCTGCTCGGAGGCGACGAACTATCGCGGACGCAGCGTGGTAACAACAACGCTTATTGCCAAGACAACGAGATTAACTGGTACGATTG
Organism: uncultured Rhodothermaceae bacterium; assembly: GCA_964471245.1. Lineage (GTDB taxonomy): Bacteria > Bacteroidota > Rhodothermia > Rhodothermales > CAYYHN01 > CAYYHN01. The sequence goes on from CAYYHN010000754.1 coordinate 691, forward strand.
GGATTTAGACGAACGAAAGACGCGCTTCCTCCAATTTGTACAGCATGTCATCCGATTCCGCAAAGCCCACCCCAATTTCCGACGCCGTCGGTTCCTCACGGGTGATGCCAACGGGGTCGGCATCAAAGATGTAACATGGTGGCACGTCGATGGTCGCGAGATGACTCACGACGACTGGCACGACGACCGCTGCACAGCGTGGGGCATGCTCTTGCGAGGCGACCGCCTGTTCGACACGGACGTGCGAGGTAACCGGGTTACAGACGACTCCTTCTTGGTCTTGCTCAATCCCAACGAGATGCAGGTCTCATTTCGTTTGCCTGAAAAGCTGACGGAGTCCATGGAGTTCTGGCGCGATGTGCTGCTAGAGGAGAACTCTGGTCCGGTGCATCGTCATCGGCCGGGAGGAACGCTACGTATGGCTGGCTTGGCGGTGAAGGTGCTGGTCGGTGAGACGTCGGATTCATTGAATTAGGTACCCTCGATGACTTCGTTTGCCACAGGACTGCATGCGTATCGCCGCGCCCATCGGCTGCTTGCCGATCCGGCATTCCGGCGCTACTTATGGCTACCGGGATTCATCAGCCTTGCATATATGATGCTGCTTGTCTGGGTAGGCGGAGCGTGGATTGGCGAAGCTGTGACATGGATGCACACGGCTTGGGTACCGTCGTTTTTGCAAGGGGCAGTTGTTGGGTTTTTGCTCAATATTGTACTCTGGGCCTTGCTGTTGGTCGCCATCTTGCTCACCTATCGACCGCTAGTACTCATTGTGACGGCTCCGTTACTCGGAAAACTCTCCGAGGATATCGAGCGGCAAATTCGCCCAGCAAGCGTTCCTGCAACCTCAGCGCTGCAAGTCGTGCATGACCTGTGGCGTGCCGTGCTGGTCAATGGATACAGCCTATTTTGGTCGCTCTTGCTATCCCTCGGGGCATGGCTGCTTGGTTTTGTGCCGCTCTTAGGTGCCTTCATTGCACCGCCGCTGCTGTTCCTGATTCAAGCCTACTACAGCGCAATGGGCCTTGCCGATCCGCCCTTGGAACGACGGCAGTATTCCGTAAAAGCCACCGTGCAGCATGCGCGGCAACACCGACTAGCCATGCTCGGCGTTGGGACAGGCTTCATGCTCATTCTCCTCATTCCGATACTTGGCTGGTTTCTTGCCCCCGCGTACGGAACGGTGGCGGCGACGCTGTTGACGCTCGACCTGCTGCCTGAAGATGCTTCGCCGGGAAAAGACTTGTTCCTAGAAGAATAAGCCTTTGCTATGCATCTGAATTGCATGAAGAGAGGCCGTGGCGCTATCTTCTTTGCTTCGCTACTCCGACTCATCGATGCGGCTGCGCTTGGCCGTTTGCAATGGATATTAAAATACAGGTAGCCGGTCCGGAGCATTTTGGCTACGCCGAGGCTGTTTGCGAACTCATTGAAACGGCAGCTAAAGCCCGCGGCACCGGCATCGCCAAGCGAGAGCCCTCGTATGTGCTTGGCAAGATGGAGCAGGGCAAAGCTGTCATTGCCCTGCATGAAGGCACGCTAGCTGGTTTTTGCTACATCGAGACATGGTCGCATGGCAAGTATGTAGCGAACTCCGGTCTGATTGTGAACCCGGAATTCCGTAACCAAGGGTTAGCCCGCCGAATTAAACGCGCCATTTTCGAGTTGTCTCGTGAGAAGTATCCCGATGCCAAGATATTTGGGATCACGACGAGCTTGGCTGTCATGAAGATCAACTCAGACCTCGGCTACAAGCCTGTCACGTTTTCCGAGTTGACACAAGATGACGTGTTCTGGAGCGGGTGCCAGAGTTGTCCCAATTACGATGTGTTGACACGCACAAACCGTAAGTTGTGTTTGTGCACGGGCATGCTCTACGATCCAAACAAGCAGACCGAGGCAGCCAAACCTGCCGAAGAGCCTGCCAAGCCCCAGCACGAAAACGAGTCGCCCGCCGATGCGCCTGCTACGGCGCGTAAGGTGGGACAGCGGGTGTCGATGCCCGGAACTGCTGCTGAAGATGACCTGATCGACTGTTGAGCGAATCGGGGTAGGCCCAAAGAAAAAGCCCGGCAGTCCCACCACGGTGCCGGGCTAGTTGTGCTAAGAAGGGCAAGCACAATATTTGAAGTGATGCTCTACAGAAGAC
>CAYYHN010000755.1:0-2835 GCA_964471245.1 uncultured Rhodothermaceae bacterium
AGCCGACCTATTTCCCTCACGGTAGAAAGCACAGAAAGGTCCGTAACTACTTCCTGTTTGCAAACCCGGCACATCTTCTGCAACAGGAAGAAATACGCATCGCGGCAAGCAGAAAGCGTGCAGTATTTGCTGGCCGTATGGCTTGATTTATAAGGACTTGTCCGGTTTTTGTCCGGCCAGTGCGCAATACCTTGGTAAGGGCCACGGGAAAGAACTTCCGTGTCGCCACGGTTACCAATTCGTCGGATGTTCAGCTTGTAGCCTACCCCCATGTTTCCGCGCGATCAACAAAACGGTGCGGCATCTAAGCCCGCGTGGTGGCTTGTGGCATTTGGGGGCCTGATGGGCTATTCATTCCTCCGAGGTATCCGGTTTCCGAACCTATGGTCCTATACCCATTACTTGTTTAACTACGAGTACGGCTTCATGAAGCGCGGGCTGATCGGCGAGGTCATTAGCACTGTGGGTGGGCCAGCGGCCATGACCTACGAGGTCTTTTGGGTCCTGAGCAGCCTTGTCTATGTTGCCAACATGCTGCTGCTCTTTTGGTTGGGTCGTGCCCTCATCCGTACGGAGCAACCCTTGTTAGCTGGCGCTGCATTGGTGTTTGCGGGGAGCCTCGCCATTGTGTACTTATCCCATACGATTGGCTATTTCGATCATATAGGCCTCTTTGTAACACTCGTCGCATTGCAGCTGCGCCGCTTCTACGTGCGTCTTGCCTTCTTATCTTTCGCGATGCCTATTGTGCTGCTCACGCACGAGGCGATGTTGGTCCTGTTTTTCCCCGTCCTCTTCATGTCGCTTCTGCTCTCCATCGACACCAAGCGACGGATGCCCCAATTTGCCATGCTTGGCGGCTTTGCTGCCGGAGTATTAGCGTTGGCACTGGTTGTTGGCAATTATACACTGACGCAGGAGACGGCTGAACGTATGTATGCTGATCTGCAGACGGAGGTCGAGGTGCCTTTGCGCAAAGATGCTTTTGAAGTGCTCTACCGTACCGCCGACGAAAACACAGCCATGATGCAAGTGATTTGGGCCGAAGAACCGGTTACGTTGCGTTTTGCCGCGGCTGTACCGCTTGGGCTCGCCTTGCTGGTATTCCTTGGGCCGATGGTGGCCTTGCTGCGCCATGCCAAGCAGCCGTGGTGGGTGCTTGTCCTCGCTGTCCTTGGGGCACTTTCGCCCTTGTTGCTACACGCAATCGCATGGGACGCACATCGTTGGAATACGCTTGCGGTGACCACCAGCTTCCTGATGCTGTACATAGCTTTTGCCACATTCTTGCCCACACAACCTCCACGAGCGTTACATGTGCCGCGTTCGTGGTGTATTGCCGTGCTTGGGTTAACCCTTGTGCTCAATCTGACGGCTACGATCCCGCTGCACAATTATTACGAAGTGCGCTCATATCCTTTTGGAGAGCACGTAATCTATTTCAAGGAATTAGTACGAGGGACGCGTTCCTTCCCAAGCATTCCAATACGCTAGCGCAGTCGCCATGCCACACTACGATCTTATTGTTGTCGGAACAGGGTTTGCCTCCTCGTTTTTCCTGTCATCCTACCTCAAGCAAGCTCCAGCCCATGCGCAAGTGTTGGCGCTGGAACGAGGCCGTGTGGATGCACACGACTGGCAGGTAAAGGCTGGGCAGACATCCAGCATGAACTCGTCTTCCATGTACCTCTGCGACAACCCTGACAAGAGTTGGTACGTGACGGTGGGCTTTGGTGGTGGGTCTAATTGCTGGTGGGCGTGCACGCCCCGATTTATGCCCAACGACTTTCGTATGCAGACGATGTACGGCGTGGGCACCGACTGGCCGATGAGCTACGACGACCTAGTGCCTTTCTATGAAGAGGTGGAGGCCGCAATGTCCATATCGGGGCCTGCTGAGACGCCGTTTCCTCGGAACACACCCTATCCGCAGCCACCGCATCGGTTGAGTGCACCCGACAAGCTGCTCAAGGCCGCCTATCCCAATCAGTTTTTTCAGCAGCCCACGGCGCGTGCACGCGTGGCAACTGCCAACCGGGGCATGTGCTGCGCCAGCGGCGTGTGTACGGTCTGCCCAGTCAATGCTAAGTTTACCATCCAGAACGAGATGCAGCATGTATACAGCGATCCGCGTGTCACGTTGAAGACCGGGGCCAACGTGATCGCCGTTGAGACACAAGGAGGGCAAGCTTCGGGAGCGGTTTATGTCGTCGACGGCACGACCGCGACAGATCGTGGCGACATGGTTGTGCTTGGGGCCAACGCTTTGTTCAATCCGTACATCCTGCTTCGTTCGGGTTTAGATGATGGCCATGTGGGAAAAGGTGTCAACGAGCAGGTGTCCGTCATGGTGATGGTGGATCTCGATGGCGTTGACAACTTTCAGGGCAGCACGAGCATCACAGGACATGGCTACATGCTCTACGACGGGCCGCACCGTGCCGAGCATGGCGGCATCTTGATTGAGACGTACAATATTCCGACGCTGCGGCCAGAGGTGGGCAAGTGGCGGCAGCGGATGGTGCTCAAGTGCATCGTCGAAGATCTGCCCCAGCCTTCCAACTACGTTGCCATCGGTGGCGACGACAAAGACAAGCCCGAAATCGTCTACCAAGGCCATTCGGCCTACACGCAGCGTGCAATCGATCTGCTGCCCGCATACATGGGAGATATACTTGCTCCGCTGCCTGTAGAGCGCTTCGAAGTTGCCGATAAACCAAGTACGACCGAGGCACACGTTCTGGGTACAACTCCCATGGGCGATGACCCCGCTACCAGTGTCGTCGATCGCTACTTGCGGCATCATCGTGTCTCGAACCTCGTGGTGCTTGGGAG
>CAYYHN010000756.1:0-2823 GCA_964471245.1 uncultured Rhodothermaceae bacterium
GGGAATGTGCTCAAGGGTCTGCTCTCGGGTCAGAAAACGCGAGCGGCCGAAGCCTTCTTTACCAGCAAGCAAGTCATAGACTTTGAGGCCGACGCCGTAAAACGGCCCTTCCCACCAATCGTAATTGGGGACGATGAACGGCAGGTTGCGCACCAAGTGTGGAGCGTTGCGCAGCATACGTCCACGCTCTTTCAGGGCTTCAACCACAAGGTTGACGTTGCCCTGCTGCAAATAGCGCACACCCCCGTGGACCAACTTTGTGCTGCGACTCGAGGTGCCCTTGGCGAAATCGTGCTGCTCAAACAGCACCGTGCGGTACCCACGCGCTGCGCTCTCGATGGCTACTCCTAATCCCGTGGCTCCACCCCCGACGATTAGAACATCCCATGGGTCACTTTGGGAAGCGATACGGTCGACAAGTTCGGCACGGTTCATAGCTGCGTAGGTAGGCTTAGCGTTCGTTGGTTTGGGCGACTGAAACTGACAAATCCAGCCGAGATGTGCAACCCCGATCCTGATGTTGTAGTTTCGGGTCCTTAACCGAGCATCCCTTGCACCGTAAAGCTTAACGCTATCGTATTATGCCCCTCTTGCGAATCGCTGTCATTGGAGGTGTCGCTGCTGGGCCAGCGGCTGCTGCCCAAGCGAAGCGCACCGCACCAAAAGCAGAGGTCGTACTGTTCGAGCAAGGGCCCCACATCTCCTATGGGGCGTGCGAAATCCCTTACTATGTTGCCGACGCGATTCCTAGGCTAGAAACACTCATCCAGCACACGCCCGCGTCGCTCGAATCTACGCGAGGCGTTCAGGTACGCGTAAAGCATCGGGTTGAAGCATTGCACCCGAAGCGGCGTCGCATTGTTGTACGTCGGCTTGAGGATGGAATGGTCGAGGAGGAACGATTCGATAAGGTGATTCTGGCAGTCGGTGCACGCGCCAAGACGTTGGGCATAGAGGGCGAACAAGCAGCCAATGTGCACCTCGTCCGTACGCTCGAAGATGCGGCTTGGCTGAAGCAGAGCCTCGAGGCAGGGAACGTCCGCCATGCCGTCATTATAGGTGGCGGTTATGTGGGTGTCGAGATGGCCGAGGCTTTGGTGCTGCGCGGCATTCGTACAACGATGTTGGCAGCATCAGGTCGTGTCATGGCAAACAATCTCACACCGACCATCACAGCGCCATTGCAGGAGGCGATGCACGCGCGGGGCGTCATCATTCGCGATGAGCAGGCGGTCCGCTTCCACCAACAGTCCAATGGGCGTGTTGACTACATCGAAACGGCGAAAGGCGAACGTATCGGGTGCCAGTTGGTGCTGGTGGCTGCTGGCATCGCGCCGAATACGGACTTGGCAGCATCGGCTGGACTAAAGCTGGGCCGGAGTGGTGCATTCCGTGTCGATGATGGCATGCGTACCAATCTGCCGAACATTTGGGCGTGCGGCGATTGTGCTGAAGTGACTCGATTAATCGACCGCAAACCCATCTTCTGGCCTCTCGCCGCGACGGGCTACCGGACGGCCCATGTAGCGGGCGCCAACGCCGCCCGCCAAGGGCGCGGCCGACCTGCCCGTTTCGACGGTGTGCTCGGCATCACCGCCATGAAGGCATTTGGCATCGAAGTCGCGTCCATCGGCCTCACGCTAAATGAAGCCCTTGCCGCAGGTTATGACGCGATTGCCGTTGACACGTCGCATTGGTCCCGCGTGGCGTTCTATCCGGGTGCACAACCGCTTTTCATGCGTTTCGTTGCCGAACGGAGTCGTGGTCGATTGCTTGGGGCGCAGGCGAGTGGGGCCGAGGGGGCTGCCTTGCGCATCAACGTGCTCTCGCCCATCTTGAAGGCCGCAGGCATGGTTAAAGACGTGCATGCGTTGGAATTGGCGTATACACCTCCCATCGCACCACTCCATGACCCGCTTCGTGTGACGGCATCTCACATGCTGGAAAAGCTAGCGCAGCGCGGTTAGTGGACCGACTATGGCTGTTACAGCATGGCATAGCAGTCCTGCTTCATGGTTATTCAGTGAGCACCACTAAAAAGCCAATACCTCTCGCAAGAACGCATGTGCATGCTCAACGGCGGGCGGTGTGTTGCTTGGTGCGAGGATGTTACCGGTGAGCACATGTTCGGAGGGCGCTTCCTCCGTGGGTTGGATCCGGTGGAGTTGCGCGTGTTCTCCGCCCCATAGGTTTATCTTTGTCGCAATCTTCTCGCCATCAACGACGTTGTCATTTGGCGAGTAGAACGTCAGCACAGGCGTCGAAAGCGCCGAGACATCCACAGCATCGGCGGCGGCAACAAGGCCCATCATCTCGACCAGCGCCGCCGACGGGTAGCGTGTCGTCCAGAAGCGGCCTTGGGCTTCATTCGCAGGCTCCCATTGGTGGTATGGCCCGATCACAGCCCCAGCAATCTGGGTGCCCCACGGCCAGAGTAAGAACCGCGTATTGGGGTCTTTCGGCCCAAAGTTGGGCGAGACGAACAGGTACGCGGCGACAGCTTGCGCATGGACCGTCGGCGCTAGAATGGTCGCCAAGGTCGCCCCCGTCGAGGTACCGACAACGACTACGCGCTCGCCTAATTGCGCTCCGATGGCTAGCGCTTCGGCAGCATCTGCGACGAGATTCGAGCCGGATGACGTCAGCATCGCATCGGAAGGGCGGCCATGACCGCGCAGGCGGGCGAAGTAGACATTCGCTTGGAGGGAGTCCGCTAGAGATGAGGTGAACGGCTCAATCTCTTGCCGGGTGGCCGAAAAGCCATGCAAGTACACCAAGGCGACATCTGTTCGGCTACCGGGTTCGCCATGCCAACGGATGGCT
>CAYYHN010000757.1:0-2806 GCA_964471245.1 uncultured Rhodothermaceae bacterium
TCCGCCGCAGCCGGTTTGGCCTGCTCCTCCGGGAGCTTCTTCACCGGCGCGGGCAGCTACGCCGAGCAGGCGCTCGCCTTCTTGGCCGAGGCCGAACCCGGCACGATCGATCTCATCTTCCTAGACATTAATATGCCACGGATGGATGGGTTTGAATTCCTCGATGCATACAGTCTGCTCGACCCCGCCCACCAAGCTGAAGTGGCCATCGTGATGCTTTCCACGACACTCAACCCCGATGACCGGGATCGCGCCTTAAGCCACGATGCAGTTACGACCTTTATTAACAAGCCGCTCTCGGAGTCGCTGGTTGAAAAACTACTGGAGCAGTACTTTTAAAGGCTATTGGTAAAATGGATTCACCAATAGCGAATGTTAGCAAACTGGTCGCGCAAGGCGCGCGAAGCAGGTGGTGCTTTTGTATCGTTGGTGCAGCAATACGCCAATAGGTGCTTTACAGCTGTTCACCGTCTTGAATCTGAAATCCAAACGGTCTCCTAGGATCGTGTGGACTCTTTCTCGCTGCGGGGCACAGCAGCCACAGCCAACCGATCGACGCGGTTGTTACGTTCATCGCTAGCGTGCCCCTTCACTTTGATAAAACGGACCTCGTGCTTCTGCTGAAGTAATACAAGCGCCTCCCAAAGGTCGCGGTTCTTGACGGGCTGCTTGCTAGCCGTTTTCCAGCCTCTTCGTTGCCAGTTCTTGAGCCAGCCATCGTTCACGGCGTTGGCGATGTAGGCACTATCCGTATGGACTAAGGCGCGACAGGGCTCTTTCAAGGCGTTCAGGGCCTCAATGACGGCGCGCATTTCCATGCGATTGTTCGTCGTCTCTTTCTCGCCGCCACTCAGTTCTCGCTCATGGGGACCAAATTGCAACAGTGCCGCCCAGCCCCCTGGACCGGGGTTGCCGCTACATGCACCATCCGTGTAAATGATCACTTCTTTCACGGGCTTCAAAACAAAGACTTCGTTTCTGGATAAGCAAAACATAGCCGCTGCAAGACGATCCAAGCGTGCCCGTCTAGCGAAGAATAGAGGAATCGTAAACATCACCCGCTATATTCTTCGCACGATCGCGACAACCTGACCAGTTTATAGTCGTTTGCACTCTTTTGGATCTCTACGTCTGAGTGTATGAAGTTTGTAGACTACGTCACCATTACCGTCCGCAGCGGGAAAGGCGGAAAAGGCTCCACGTCGTTTCGACGTGCAAAATACGAACCGAAGGGTGGCCCTGACGGTGGTGATGGCGGACGTGGTGGATCCATCATCCTCGAAGCCGACGCCAACCTGTACACGTTGTTGGACCTGCGCTATAACCGCCATCACTTCGCCGAAAACGGCCAAGCGGGTTCAGGTTCAAACAAAACAGGGCGCGATGGAAACGACATTGTGTTGCGGGTTCCACCCGGCACCCTCGCTCGCCACACGGAAACAGATGAGTTGCTTGCCGAAGTGCTCGAACCAGGTAATCGCGTGGTACTCGCGAAAGGTGGACGCGGTGGCAAGGGAAATGCCTTTTTCAAGTCAGCGACGAACCAAACACCACAGCACTCGCAGCCTGGCGAGCCCGGCGAAGAGCTAGAGGTCACGCTTGAACTGCGTCTCCTTGCTGACGTGGGACTGGTCGGTTTTCCCAACGCAGGCAAAAGTACCATCGTCTCTACGCTCTCAGCCGCCAAGCCTAAAATTGCGGACTATCCCTTCACAACGCTTGCACCAAGCCTTGGCGTTGTTTACGTGGGTACGTACGAATCCTTCGTGATTGCCGACATTCCCGGCATCATTGAAGGTGCCAGCGAAGGACGCGGCCTCGGGTTTCAGTTTCTGAAGCACATCGAACGCAACGCCGTGCTGCTGTTCACCATCTCCGTGCTTTCGGCTGACCCCGCCACCGAATACCTGACGCTACTCCACGAACTGTACGCCTACAATCCTGATCTCATGGACAAGCCCCGCCTACTTGCCCTGACCATGACGGATCTGCTCAGCCCCGACGAACGCGACAACGTAATCGCTGAAATCCACGAAGCCATTCCTGAAGACGTGCCCTTCTTCCCTATCAGCGCCGTAGCACAACAGGGGCTCGATGAACTCAAACGAGCACTCTGGACGCACGTTCAACGCGAGCAAGGCACCGCCTGAAGCCTAGCCCTCGATTCTTCATCGCCCAAAGATTATCTTGGCTGAGTAAACACCATTACTCGCCATGCCCTCCCTCTTCCCCGATTCCCCCGTCGACCCCGCAGCCGAGCAGCATGCGTTGCTGGCGCTCTCCATGGTAGAAGGCGTGGGACCGGGACGATTGCGGGCGCTGCTGGCTCGATTTGGCACTGCCACGGCTGCACTCCATGCGTCTGAAACCGCGTTGAAAAAAATCGACGGCATCGGTCCACAAACGGCGCGTGCTATCGCAGCATTCGATGATGATGCGGCCGTGATCGAGCAGCGTGAGCAAGCCCATCGACTGGGTGCAGAACTCGTTACGGTGTGGTCGGATGCGTACCCAGAGCCGCTGCGACAGATCTACGACCCACCAGCGTTTCTCTGGATGCGAGGACAGATAAAGGTGCTCCATCAACCCAGCATTGCCATCGTGGGAACGCGGCGAGCCACAACCTATGGAAAGCGGCTTGCCTATGATTTTGCACAAGCCTTTGCGCGACGCGGCCTGTGCGTTGTCAGTGGCCTTGCCTATGGCATTGACGGCGAGGCACACCAAGGGGCAGTTGATGCGGGAGGCACCACGGTTGCTATCCTCGGTACAGGAGTAGACCGCGTGTATCCAGCACGGCATGCCA
>CAYYHN010000758.1:0-2802 GCA_964471245.1 uncultured Rhodothermaceae bacterium
CGTTGTTGAAGATGCGGGCGCGGACGTTGCCGACATCGAGATACGCTTCCGCTTGGCCAGTCGAGCAGCCTTGGCCGTGGACCAAGGGTATCGCACACACAAGCACGAAGCCGAATGTCAATAGCTTTCGTATGACCGAAGCTAGCTTCCTCATCGCCGTACCATGCGCCCTGTCGCCATGGCCCGCCCGATGCTGATACGATAGACGTATACGCCCGGCGGTAAGTCTGTAGCGTTGAATTCGGCCTTATGCTGGCCTATTGGCTGTATACCATTGACCAGCGTGGCGACTTCGCGCCCTAGCATGTCGTAGACCGTTAAGCGCACCGGCTGCGGTTCGGGTACGCTGTAGCGGATCACGGTATGGTCGTCGAATGGGTTCGGCGCGTTCTCCGCGTAGGCGAGTTTAGGCTGTGATGTCTTACGTGCTGAGATGGTCGGCGTAAGCAAAGCCTCGTCAAGCCCTTGCACGTGGCGCATTGCTTTACGCAGTTCGGTGATGGAGTCGAGGTTGTTGGTACCACGTGCCCAGACAAGGGCAATGAGGAGGTCTTCGGTGGCACCGGGTTCCATCCAGAACGGACCAGTAATCATCATAGCACGGCGATCACGAGAACGCGAGGTTTGCTCTTGCCCAAAAGAATTGTATTCGCTCCAAAACTCACCTTGCACGGGATCGCCGGGAAAAACGAAGTTGGTAGGGATACGAGAAAAATTTCGTCCTTCACCACCTAAGGTCACACGTTGCCCATCTGGCCAGCGTGCCTGCATGTAGTTGTAGTAGTGTTGGGCTATTTCAGGGGGAAGGTTAACAATACCACCGGGCAGTGTATCGTAGTGGGTAAATGCCGTCATGGGCATGCGTTCGCCTTCCTGATCGACCACACCATCCCTATCGTCATCGATGCCGTTTGCTTCGGCGCGAGGACCTTGCACAAAACTGAACCCGATAGCAGGCGGCACCTCATCATGGCGAGGATCTTCAGGGCTCACATGCCAACTGATTGAGTTGTAGTAGTACCCCATCCCGAGCGTGGTGTCAGAGCCGATGTAATCGTCTCCGCCATCGCCAATCTCACCGTCCGTCCACAGCGCTACATAGGCCGAGTCCAAAGGTGCGTCGCCGCGATACGTGAGTTGGTAGCGATAGAAGGTTGATGTACCCAACGTTCCCGGCACATCGAAGGCGAAGGCACTCACTTTGGCTTCCAAGCCTATCGGTGGTGTGCCTGTGACCTCGTGTTGGCCATTCACATCGTTCATCACCCACCACAACATCTGGTCGCCGAGCAAGGCCGGACGGTCGCCGCCAGCAAGGTTGTAGTTACCTGCGATGCCGTCGCCGTCAAGCACAGGTGCACCGATATGCACGGGCCAATCACGCAGGTCCTCGGCAAGCAAGCCTATGCGCTCATACGCTTCAAGGTCTTGACGGCTGATGGAGTAAATACGGTCGTAGGCACGGTCGCACGTAGGGTTGCCGAATTCATCGAGCGGACCGGGCCAGAACTCGTAGGGACCGTTGCGGCTTGCGACCATGCGCAGTTCGCCATTGACCAAGCCGCCCACCCAGAGCCCAGCAGCAAACATGCTTTGGATGCCACTGCCCTTGGGCACTTCGTAAACATGCGGGCTACCACGCCGGAAAAGCGCACCGTTGTTGAAGATACGTGCACGCACGTTGCCGACATCGAGATACGCTTCGGCTTGTCCCGTTTGGCATTCGCCATACTGAGCGTATGCAAACGATGCGGTGCCAATCAGCAAAAGAGCCAATGCAAACAAGAGGTGTATTGTCTTCATCGTCGCACCATGCGTCCAGTTGTAGTGGCCCGACCAATGCTGAGACGGTAGATGTACACGCCCGGCGGCAAGCTACCTGCTTCGAATACGACCTCGTGCATACCCTCCGTCTGCACACCATCGACCAATGTACCGACTTGGCGGCCAAGCACATCGTAGATTGTCAGGCGCACGTGCTGTGGTTCAGGCACACTGTAGCGAATGACCGTACGCTCGTCAAAGGGGTTCGGCGCATTCTCCGCGTAGGCGAGCAAAGACTTTGGCGACGTCTTTGGAACGGATATGGTTGGCGTGAGCAAAGCCTCGCCAAGCCCTTGCACGTGGCGCATTGCTTTACGCAGTTCGGTGATGGAGTCGAGGTTGCTCGTACCACGTGCCCAGACGAGGGCAATGAGCAAGTCTTCGGTCGCGCCTGGTTCCATGCGGAACGGGCCTGTCGCCATCACGGCACGGCGGTCGGCTGGAGCTATGTAGGGGGAGATTGCACATGCATAGGTATGGAATTCAGTCCAATACGTTGCTGTTACAGGATTGCCAGAAAAGGCAAATGACGTAGGTCGTCTTTCGTCGCGTTCACAAGTGTCATCGCCATATAACAAGGGGCTTCCATCACGCCATCGGGCTCGCATGTAGTTGTAATACTCTTGCCCATCCTGCGGATCGCCCTGTGCTGTGCTATTATTGTTGTAGTACATGAAAGTCGTTATCGGCATGCGCTCGCTTGGCTGATCAATGACGCCATCGCGATCATCATCCCTCCCATTATCGTCTGCTAGCGGTCCTTTGACAAAGCTATACCCTATTGCTGGTGGCGCAGCGCCATAACCATCATTGCCCTCATCATCGTCGTCGGCATTGTAGTAATAACCCATCCAGAGCGTCGTGTCTGAGGCTATATGATCGTCATCGAAGTTGCCCAGGTCGCCATCGGTGAAAAACGCCACGTAGGCCGAGTCCAATGGCGCATCGCCGCGATACGTGAGTTGGTAGCGGTAGAAC
>CAYYHN010000759.1:0-2802 GCA_964471245.1 uncultured Rhodothermaceae bacterium
AGTTGCTGAAACAGCTCATCCTAAGCCTCGAAAACGAACGCTCCGACGTTAACGTGAATGTGCGGTGGGAGTACGACTACTGAGGCACTCGGCTGGCATCCATGGCAAGTTGATCCAGCACTTCCTTGGCTTGGGCGAGGTGCCGTTCCTCGTGCGTCACAAGGATTTCGATGGCGGTCTCCAACTTGAAGACGACGTTATGGCTGGCTGGTGACGAAATCACTGCGTCCCTGTCTACCCACGGCTGCACCGCCGCAATGACCTGCTTGAGTTCCACCTGATGCTGCACAAAGCGGTCTACCAAGTCGGCCGAGAAGTCACTTTGCACAGGCTCCCATATCGCAAATGTCTTGACTTTCTTCTTGCGTGTGGGCTCGACTGCCCCCAGTACCATCTTGCCAAACATACGAACCACAAAGCCGATCCGTGCGATAAAGGGCGGGGTGTAGCGCTCGGTCATCAACGCATCGAGCTGCCCCATGTAGCTCTGGTTCGCAATCATCAAGTGATCCAGATTCTGGGCTATACTCCACACCTCCAGCGCAGGCTTCCAGTTGAGTTCGTCCTTGTCGAGCGTACCCAAGTGATGTTGAACTTGCAGTGTTACGGCGTCCAATCGTTTAGTCCAATTGTGCATCGTGTAATCCCTCTTGAGCTTCGCACGGAACGCGTCATGGCTTGCTAATGACGTTCCGCGTGCAGTTGGCAATTCGTTTTCTCAAAGATCTGCCAACAGGAAGCAGCAGTTGTTGGTATAGACCAAGATCTACAACCGCACGCGGTTCATGAGCTTGCTGAAGTTGGTCGCATCGATGCGCAGGTAAGAGGCGAGGTCCTTTTGCGCAACCATGCCCAGGAGATGCGGGCTACGCTTGACGAATGCCGTAAAACGCGATTCGATGTCGTACGCCATCAGTTGATAATACCGCTCCAGCAATCCAATAAGCAGGTGTTCGGTCCCGATCCGGAATAGCGTCTCGATGGGCCGGTATTCGCGCATGAGGCGCTGATGGGTCTCGTACGAGATGCGCAGAAACGTGCTGTCGGTGATGGTTTCGAGGAAGTACTTCGACGGTTCCTGCCGCAGAAACGACTCGGGAATCCCGCTAAACGACGGCGGGTAGGTAAACGCCGTCACGTGCTGCTTGTGGCCGTGCAAGAGGTACGCTTTCTGGATACCTTCGACAACGTAATACCAATACCGCTCCGTCTCGCCGGGTGCCGTCATGATCGTCTTTTTCGGCAGCTTGTACGGCGTCCAATGCGCGATATAGGCATCAAGCACAGCCTCTTCGACGGGATGAATGGCGCTTAAAAATTGCTTGATGCCCATGCGTCGTGCGCTGCTTGGCTTGGCGATGTGATGCGTTACACTTGCACGAGCAAACGCAGCGTATGAGCAACAGGATCCGTTCCTTCATGCTGCCCCCCTGCGCGTTTGCATCATGATCCATGATCAATTGCGGCCTACCGTATGCATGAACACCTCAACCACATAGCCTTGCCCCATTTTATCGCTCAGTTGGGGAATACCTGTCCCAGCCAATGCCTGCACCGTACGCGAACTAGGTAGACCCTCCATGCTCTGCGCTACCTCATAAGTTTGCTCGTACCCCGTCAGGTTGGCAAGAATGCGGTAGGTCTCGCCCGCGATGAGTCGGTTGGTGGTGCCCTGAAACTGCCCGGTCCCCCCTACAATATGGAACGCTCCATTTGCGTCTGTCGTCACCTCCATCGTCGGTGGGTCGGTCGTGATGCGGACGCCAGCGAGAGGCGCCCCCGTCTTCACATCACGCACTACGCCTCCCAGATACAGACGTAGGAATGTCATTAGGGGGCGATCCTGCCCGTCCCGTGCGGCAAGCCGATCACCCACCTCAAACAGCTCGAAGGGGTTTGCAGTCCTGCTATTCGTAAAGCCGGGACTAGCTCCGTGGAAATGGTATTCACCTGCTGGGAGTCCCTCAATGTTAATTAGCTTGTACTCGTAGCTACGCGTCAGGGTATAGCGATAGGTCGGCGGGTCGGTCCACACAGAGAGTACCGGGTTGTCCTCAGGAACAAACCCGACACGTACGATGCAATCTAGAAACATGTACATATTGACCTCTCTGTGCACGCCTGCTACAGCTCGAAACTCTGCGTCCTCATCCCTAGCACAAGCCTTGGTCGCGGAAATGCTGTACACGCGGCGATCTTCAAGATTCGAGAAGTAGTAATAGCCGGTCTCATCAGTATACGTGGGCGGAATCGAGGGGTCATCCAACCGCACCTGTACGCCCGCGAGGGGTTGATCATCTTCTATGGCATAGATGAGGCCTGATATCGACGCAATCCCATTGGGACGGTCTCTATTGGGACCCGCAACAATGCGCCCTTCAACCACCTCGACCGCTTGACTGTCTTCGGGAAGCAGATACATCGTCGTGACCGACGGCATTTCACGCGAAACAGGGTATTGGCGCTGCATAGACCCGTAGGCTGCTTTGGTTACCCGCAGAGACGGAACCACCTCGCCATACTGTATCGGGACGAGCCCGTCCAGCAAGGCTGTGCCTCGTGCATCGGTGGTAGCTTGCGCAAGCGTCTCCGCGCGCCCAGATACGTACCGACGCACCTCTATGATTGCCCCCTGAATCGGGGCTTCCGTCGTGGCATCCAGCACGCGGACGGTACGCTGAATGGTGCTACGCGTGAGCGTAAGCTCAATAGGTTTGTTCATGCGTCCTTGCCGCACCGTGAAGGGCTCGGAACGATATCCATACACGGGAGCTTGCGTGCGGAGGCGATAGGTACCCGGTG
>CAYYHN010000760.1:0-2794 GCA_964471245.1 uncultured Rhodothermaceae bacterium
CGCCTCGACATGACCCTTGGCCGTTCGTTTGCATTGCTTGATGCCCAATGGCGTGCCCAACTCACCCTGTTCAACGCGTTGAACCGACGCAATGTGGTGGATCGGCTCTACAATCCGGCAGAAACCGTCGTGGTAGGCGATGATCGCCTAGGCTTCCCCATACTTCCGCTGCTCGAACTGCACATGGCGCTCTAATGTCGGACACGCAACGCGCCATATCACCATCATCAGCAAGGCTCGCCATTTGGGTGTGCATTACCTGTCTACTTTGCGCCGCCGTGCTGACGTTAGGATGCGATACGGTCGAACCCGCTGCTGAAGACAAATTGGTGGTCGAAGGCTACTTCAGCGCTGGGCAACCGTTGCCAGTGTTAACACTTCGCAGCACACGCCCCATTCGGGAGCCGTGGAATCCCAGTGGCACGCGGGTAACCGGTGCGGACGTCAACGTCCGCCTCGGCACTCGCGACATTCCGTATACGGACGTCCCGGACGCACCCGGGCGATACTACCCAGCAGTTATGGAGGATCGCGCACGTACCGTCCCGCCCGATACAGAGGTTGCCGTTGCCGTATCATGGAATGAGATGACTGCCTCCGCTTCTGACCGCACGCCGCAACTGATTCTGCTTGAGCGAGCCGTCATCGAATTGGCCGATACCCCGGTTGCAGCGATCCTATCCGACTCCCTAGGCATTCGATTTGACTCACTCGACATCGACCTTGATGTGCGCGAGGGTTTTCTTTACCTCGGCGAAGTTACGATGCAGTGGGCGGCCTCAGCCATTCCGCTTGAACCGAATATGTGGATTGAAACGCAGATCCAAGCCGTCGCTCCCTTTTCTTCAGCGGTCGTTGAGTTTTTCCTCTTAACGGAACAGATTCAGCGCGAAGCCGACATTCCAAGCGATGCTGAAGGCATGCTCGAATGGCGCGGTGTGTACGCCGTACCCGTCGAGGCGGCGAATGACCCGCTTCCGCCGCATGAGGTGCGGCTGGCCCTGTTACGCAGCGGTACCACCTACGCACGGTTTGCTACCAGCCGCGACGCCCCCGACCGCCGTGAACCAGATAGCAACGTAGACGGCGGACTCGGCATCATCGCTGGGATTGCTGTCGACACCGTGCGCTTATCTATTGATCGCAACACCGTGCTTTACCCACCTAACACGCCATGAACGGGACGATCACGAGCATTGCACGTCAGAAAAAGGATTCTAACCGCGTCTCGATCTTCCTGGATGGCGAATTTGCGTTCGGTATCCATCAAGATGTCTTGCTGGAACACGGTCTGCATACGGGACAAGTGCTTTCTCCGGAAGATGTTTTGCTCATTCAGCATGCCGACCAATACTACGTCGCCCGCACCGTAGCGCTCAATTATGCTTCGCAGCGGCCCAGGACCGTGCACGAGGTACGCCAGAAGTTGCGGCAGAAATCCTATGAAGATGCAGTCATTGACGCCGTCACCGATCGGCTTACCACGTTGCACTACCTAGATGACGCGACCTATGCCCGTAACTACGTGCGAGGACGCGTGAATGGGCGCGGCTATGGCCCAAGACGCATCCAACAGGAGCTACGCCGCCGAGGCGTGGATGCAGCCATCATCGAGGCCGCGTTGGCTGAGGAGTTGGATGTCGATCATGTGCTCGAAAACGCACGCAAGCAAGCCGCCAAACGGTGGACCCAACTCCAACGCGAAGCGGATCCGTACAAGCGCCGGCGAAAGTTGCAAGATTACCTGATGCGGCGTGGATTTAGGCACGACACCATTCGTTCGGTCATCGAGGCACTTGAATCCGCTTCATGACACCGGTGTGCATTCAGATTTTTTGCTGAGGGCGCGACATACAGGTGGCATAGATGTTGCCTAAATTCGATTAGCGGCGAGATCAATGTGTTCGCCATTTCGTATTATGCAGCCTTTCTAAACGGTCTCACCTACCAGCCGCCATGCTCGAATCCGGAATGCGACGCATCGAGGTGTACGACTCGCCAATTGGCGATGGCGGCACAGCGCCATTTCCTCCAGCTCAGCGTCCCTCAGGCGTCACCGCGGAACGGGTGGTGCGCACGTTGCTCTGGATCCTTGGGCTGTCGCTGGTAACCTACCTGCTGTGGTATTTCGTCAGCCTCGTTGTCTACCTCATCAGCGGCATCGTTTTGGCGTACTTGCTTACTCCGCTGGTGGACCGGATTGAAGGATTCGGTATCGGCCGCATCCCGGCTATCCTCCTCTCGTTTCTGTTGGTCTTCGGCGGCGTTAGTATTCTGCTTACCAACCTCGTCCCCTTCATCACGGATCAACTTACGGAACTCTCGCAGCAAATTTCAGCTGATGTCATCAGCCAAGTAGCTGTTGCGGTAGAGGAACGTGCACGCCAGATCTTTATCTTCACGAACATCGAAGAAGGCGCACTCCAGCAAGGGCTCAACGACATAGGGAATGCTCTCTTCTCGGTCGACCAAATCACGACGACCATCCAGCAAGCTCTAGAGACCTTCACGGACATCTTCTACGCAATTTTGGTCATCCCGTTTGTCACGTTCTTCTTCTTGAAAGACGGATCGAGCATCCGGCGTAGCCTCTTGCGTGTGGTGCCCAACCGCTACTTCGAGGTCACGTTGCCCGTCATCGAGAAGGTAGAAACAAATATCGGGCGGTACTTCCGGGCGCTCTTGGTCCAGTGTGTTTCCGTTGCTATTATCGCCTCCTTCCTGCTCCATTTGGTTGGCTTGAAGTACGCAGTTGCCGTCGGTGTTTTCACCGGTTTGGCCAACCCCATACCCT
>CAYYHN010000761.1:0-2779 GCA_964471245.1 uncultured Rhodothermaceae bacterium
GAAGGTCCGATCTGGTCGTTCATGACGGGTGATGCGCCCAACCTTGCCGTCAGCACCATCGACGGCCCGACCACACTGACCAGTGGAAGCGAGACTGAACTTGCGTGGACGGTCACGAACAGCGGTGTGGGTGGGACGCGCAGCGCGCAATGGTTCGATGCCGTTTACCTCTCTCGCGATACCGTTCTGGACGAAACGGATATTCTTGTAGACGAAATTGCCAACCCCGCTGCCCTCGGGCCCAATGAGATGTATCGCCAGACGGCGCGCGTCCGCATACCGCTGCGGCAACAGGCCGAACGCCGTGCCGACGGCAACGTGGTCATCACGAGCCAAGACGTGATCGAAGGCGACTATTACGTACTCGTGCAGACCGACGCCACGCGCCGTGAGACGGAGGAGGACGAGGCCAATAACGTAGCCGCGAGTGCGTTGGTGACGATCACCTTGCCCAATGTCGCGGACCTGCGCGTGACGCGTCTCAACGATCCCATTCCCTACTGCTTCTACCCAATTGCAAGCAGTAGCGGGCTATCGGGCGGCTTTACGGTGCCGTGCCCAGCCGTGCCCGGCAGCGTCAGCGAAGGGTTCCGCATAGGGTATGTCTATAGCTGGGACGGCGTCAACGAGGGCACGGCGGATACCGAGAGCTTCCTCGATGTGCTGTATTTCCAACGCGACAGCACCTTCAGCCGCGCTGACGCCATCCCGCTCGCCGAAGTGCCTCTGGCCAACGTCGACCCCAACGATACCTACACAGCTACCACGGGAATCGTTAATGTGGGCGGCAATGCCCTCTTGGCTCCACGCATTTCTGTGCCTGATAGCGGCTACTTTTTCGTCTGGACCAACCCCGGCCAACGCGCCTTCGAGGGATCACGGGCCGACAACAACATCTACCGCGCCCCCGAGCAGACCGTTTTTCGGAGCATCCCGCCGTCGGATGTCGCGATCGACAACTTGGCGGTGCCTGCCACGGCCACGAGCCGCGACAGCGTCGAGGTAGCGTTCACCCTACGTAACATTGGGCCGTCGGCGGTGCCGCAGGCGGTCGTGAGCTATGCGATCTATCTGTCGAAGGATGAGGTCCTCAACCGGATGACCGACGACCCGGAGCGCGATCTCGTGCTGGAACGGTTCTATTTCGACAACACCCAGAACGGCCCGCTCCAACCCGATGCTACGGGTCAAATCGTAGAGAACGTACGCCTGCCCGACGGCGAGACGGGCACCTTTACGCTGTTTGTTGTGCTCGACGAAGAAGAGGAGTTGAACGAGTTCGTCAATGACATCCTCTACGTGGACAACAACCGCGCCTCGGCTAGGCTCGACGTTACGTTGGGCGCCTACCCAGACTTCGTGCCGGTGCAGGTGAATGTGCCGCGCGCAGCAACGGCCGGTGAGCCTATAGTCGTCGAATATGCGATTGCCAACGACGGACCGGGCGACTTGGGGCCGTTCCTTGGGCGGCAGGATGCGCTGTACATTTCGACGGAGGCGACATGGCCGGGTTTGGATGAGGCCATCCGTGTGGCGCGCATCCCCGAGCGGGAGCAGGTAACCAGCGGCACCCGATATGAGCGTGACCGTGCCGTGACCTTGCCGCGCGATCTACCTAGCGGCGACTATACGCTCTACGTCGTGGCAGACGTGGATAGCACCCGTTACGAAGCCAATGAGACGAATAACGTGCTGGCGTCGTCCACCATTGAAGTGGCTGCACGGCCGCGTCCTGACCTCGTAGCAACGTGGACGCTTCAGCCGCCGACCACGGCCAACAGCGGCGAGGTGCTGATACTGCAAGGTCGTGTCGAGAACATAGGCACTAAGGCTACGGATGCGACGAGTTGGCAAGATATGGTCTTGCTCTCGGTCGATCCGGTGCCATCCGATGACGACCAGATCATCGGCGAAGCGCTGCGTGTGGGCGCATTGGCTGCGGGCGATGGATACGATCTCGCCATCGAGGTGACGCTGCCTGCCGACCTGACGGGGCCGTACTACCTGCTGCTCGCAGCAGACGCCACGCTCGAAGTCGATGACCTTGACACGAACAACAACACCCTTGCTGCGGATGCGCCCATCGACCTCGGCTTACCGGATCCTGCCGACTTGCGCATCGCTACCGTCACGCTGGAGGGTACGCCGCAAGCAGGGCAGCCCCTGCGCGCGGTCGTCGAAGTGGTGAACGATGGGGCCGCCATCCCGGCGCGGACGACGTGGACGGACACGTGGACGCTCTCGCCGGGGACGGAACGGACAGGCGACACGGTCACGTTGCTGGCCGAGGCGCTGCAAGGCCCGATCCCCGCAGGCGGTAGCTACACGCATACCGTCGACCTGTTCTTGCCGGAATATACCTCGGGCAGCTACCTACTCCGAACCACTACCGATGCCTTTGGCCGCGTCACGGAAGCAGGTCAGACGGCCAACAACATCGATGCTCAGACCGTCGAAATCATCCTTCCGCCGCCCGTCGATCTCGTCGTAGAGAACGTGCGAGTCCCGGCCGATGCGCAACCCGGCGACTCGGTAACGGTCGTCTACGACTTGGTGAATCGCGGCGCGAACGCATTCAGCGGCTTGTTCTACGATGCCGTCCATTTGTCGACGGATCCGGCCTTCGATGCCGACGATCCGCGCTTAGCCTTCGTGCGGCGCAATCTGGTGCTGGAGCCCACCAAGCGCAAGCGCCTCACGATGCGGATGCAGCTTCCCGAACTCGGCGCGCCCATTCAACCCCAACACGCCACGCCACAGAAAGCGCGCCGTGCCGATG
>CAYYHN010000762.1:0-2778 GCA_964471245.1 uncultured Rhodothermaceae bacterium
CCTGCTCGACCTGTACACCGTTGCCACAGGCGTTGCGCCGACGCCTCGCACCGCGCATCGACCCGGTGACCGACCTCCTGCTCGACCTGTACACCGTTGCCACAGGCGTTGCGCGTGTTGGCTATCACGTCGTGTGCACGCTCCCCCAGTACGTGCCGCCCGACGGCGTGCTGCACCCAACGTGGCGTGCCGAAACGGACTGGCAGGCGACTGCCGAGGCGCATCAGCATCTGCCGATGACGATGGTACGCGATACGAAAGGCCAAGCACGCGTCGTCGCGGTGTGGCGACCTGCTCCTTCCGATCATCCGTCGCAGCCCCAGCACTTTACACGCGCCCATGTGTTCGCACGCTTTGCACGCACGCTACGTATGGCCGCGGAGCGCATCACCGAAGGGCTGCTGCTCTTGCAGGACGGTGTCGCACCCGAGGTCGCGTTTCCGCCGGGACGCGTAGAAAAAATCGGCCGCAAAGTTTGCCCGTTCTGCCCGTATGCGCACGCCGTATGCTTTGTCACGCAGCAATACGAAACCGCTGAGGAGCGTGCTGAACTAGAAACCACGGCCACAGAACGTCGGGAAACGCGGGCCAAGCTGTGTGCCGAACATACGGCGATTGCCGAGCGGCATACCTTGTGGGCGGACGTACGGGCCAAACTGGATGCACGCCATGCGCAAAGCATGTGGGGCTAGCTAGCCTGCACCTCACTCCAGCAGCGCAAGGCGTGCTAAGGCGCTTTTTGTGGTGTCCACGTTAGCGTGCGTTGGGCCGAGGGTTTCAATTTGGATCTGGAGCGCATCCTGCAAGACGCGGCGCGCCTCACCATATTCCCCGGCCATTTTATGCGCCACCCCTAGCAGGTACATGGTCGTACCATAGTAATATCCATCGTCCGTGCCAAGCGATTGTTCGAACCCCTTCAGCGCTTGGCGTATGAGTTCGATCCCTTCTTCGTGGTGCCCGTATATTGCCCGAAGTATCCCCAAGTTAACCAAGATAGCCGCCGTGTGGGGATGGTTGGGCGGGAGCAAAAGCTGGCGGATCCGGAGCACTTCCTCGTAGGCTTCCTGCGCCGCCACAGGCTTGCGAAGCCGCGCACGTATTAGGCCCAACGTGTTGAGCCCCTCAGCAACAAGAATGTGCTCATTGCCTACGACGTCACGCCACAATGCGATGGCCTCTTCCACATAGACTTCCGCCTGCTCTTGGTCGCCGGGTTTGTTGCGTTCGCTGTGCATGAGTGCCAACACGTTCAACGCATCTGCCCGATCCATCGGATCAGGAGGCAACGCATCGAGAAGTGCCAACGTGGCTTCGCCATGCGTAATGCCCTCATCGTATTGGGTGAGGCGATGCAGCGTCAGCGTCAGATACAGATGTGCATCTTGCATCAACGCGTAGTCGTTTCGGCGCTCGGCGCGCGCGAGCGCATCGCGGAGTTGAACAACAGCAGCTTCGTACTCGCCCAAGTTATTGAGCGCATCACCCCATCCAATTTGCGTTGCTAGCGTCGGGGGTGCAGAGGGACCGAGCGCCCGGCGATATAGGTGGTAAGCACGCTGCAAGTTGACCTCGCCGACTTCGTAGCGCCCGAGCCCCAAGTAGGCTTGGCCGATGCTGCGCAGCAACTGCGCCTGTATGCGTGGCTGCTCGGCAAACGCCGTGTCGAGTTCGGCGAGACCGGCATCGAGGAGGTCGACCACTTGAAGTGAGTCGCGGTGGAGTACGTGTTCAGGGCTTGCAGTGTCGAACAGCCGCTCCATGAAAGCCGAGACGGTTTCTGCCGCACGTTGCTCACGCTCGGCCCGCTGTGTTTGCGCGATGGACACGCCCAGCCCACCGACTAGCGACATGAGCACTAAGGCCGCCGCCAGCACGCCCCATCGATGGCGACGTACAAACAACCCTGCCCGATATCCCACGCTCTCGCCACGCGCCTCCACCGGCTCATCGCGCAAATAGCGGTCGACATCCATGCCCAACTGCTCCGCCGAACCGTACCGCCGATCCGACTCCTTGCGTAGCGCCATCAAGATCACATCGTCCAGACCGTTCCGCAACGACCGTTGCCATCGGTCCACGCTCGTCTGACGCACCGCGCCTAGCTCGTCTGCCGCTACCGTTTCCGTGTCGCCCACAGCAGTGACCCGCGTCACGGTTTCCGTCACCCGCGCACTCGGGCGGACGGGGGCTTCTTCGCAGATCACACGTTCCAGTTCCCGCTGCAAATGGCTTGTAAGGCGATACGGGCGATGCCCCGTCACGACCTCATACAAGAGCACGCCCAAGCTGTACACGTCGCTGGCCGTGGTGATGGCTTCGCCGCGCACCTGTTCGGGGCTGGCGTACTCGGGCGTCAGCAAACGCTGTACGGTCATGGGTGCCGCTACATCAGCATGGGCCGAAGCTGTGCCCGGCGTCAGCAGCTTCGCAATCCCAAAGTCGAGCAGCTTCACTTGGCCGTCGTCGGTGACGAGGATATTCGACGGCTTGAGGTCGCGGTGGACGATCAGGTTCTGGTGTGCATAATGCACGGCGTCGCACACCGTCTGGAATAGGCGGAGACGCTTGATGATAGAGAGGCGGTGCTGGTCGCAGTAGGTCGTGATGGGCTGCCCTTCGACGTACTCCATCACAAAGTACGGCAAGCCATCGTCGGTGAGGCCGCCGTCGTAGAGCCGAGCGATATGGGGATGATTGAGCCCCGCGAGGATTTGCTGCTCGGCGTGGAAACGCGCACGGAGGTGATCGGAGGACGTCGTGTAGGGAAAGAGTGTA
>CAYYHN010000763.1:0-2776 GCA_964471245.1 uncultured Rhodothermaceae bacterium
AAGGTTATGCTGGTTGAAGGGTTGAACGGATTCGGATAGTTCTGTTCGAGCACATAATCGGTGGGCACGTCGGCGAGTGCGGGCGACGTACTTGTTTGTACGGCTCCTTCGAGCGCAAAGACGTGGGTACCCTGCCCATTTGTGCCAGCGACAAGCGTGTTGGCTTGCGGGTCGAGCACGATCGCAGATACTTGCGAGCCACCAAGGCCCAACGGCTGCCATGTGGTGTTTGCCGAGCGATCAGCCAAGCCAAAGACGCCGTTGCCCCATGTCGCTACGAAGAGCGGACCATTGGCTGCGGGTGCAAGGGCAAGGCTGCGGGCTTCGGCACTCGTGGGCAGACCGTCATTCAAGAAGGTCCATGAGAGTCCGCTGTTGGTGCTGCGTGCCACGCCATCGGAGGTGGCTGCGTACCATGTGCTGGGGGCGGCGGGATCGAATACGAGGTCGAAGACGTGCAAACCTTCGAGGCCAGCGCGCTGCCAGTTGGCACCGCCGTCGGTGCTGAGGTATGCGCCATCGCCTTGGGTGCCCGCGAGCAAGGTGTTGGCCTGCGCCGGATACGCAACCAACGACCACAAGGCCGAAGCACTCCCACGTGGAAGGCTTCCGATGCGGCTCCATGTTGCCCCATCATTTTGCGAGCGGAAGACGATGCCCTCGTTGGCTGCTAGGAACAGCGCGCCATCAGCGGCTTCGGTAAGGCCATGCACAATGGCGATCTGCGTGCCGAGGTTGCCCATCGGCTGCCACGAACCAAGGCCCCCGGCATCGTTGGCATACAGCGCGGCATGTCCCCATGTGCCAATCAGAATGCGACCGCTGCGCGTGACGAGCACGTCGTTGACCATAAGCGGAGCGGGCAGGCCTTCGTTCAATGCCGTCCACAGGGGAGCGTCCGACGAAAACGGAGCTGAGACGCCACGCCATACACCAAAGTTGTACGTGCCTGCGATCGGGATCCGGTTGCCGTTGCCGTCAGGCCACATCGCCAAGGTTTGCACGACAACTTCAGGCTGCATCGTTGGCGTCCCTGCGTCGAGCGTCACCGTAGCAGCGTTGTTGGCAAGGTTGATGTCGGACGTAGCCGACGAGACTTCCGCCGTGGCTACCCATTGGCCTTGGCTGGTAACGAGTACGTCGAAGTCCAAGGTGGCGGTGTCGCCCGTGTCAAGGACGAAGCCATCCCAGAGTAAGAAGGTGCCTTGTGGTGTCGTATTTCCGAGCGACGGATTCGCCGAACCCGATTGGTACGTCAAGCCAGCAGGAAGCGCTTGCCTCACATTAACAGCAGCCGACGACGGACCAATGTTCGTGACGGTCAGGGTAAATGGAACGACATCGCCCAAGGCAACTGTGGTCGGCGAAGCCGTAGCTGCAATCGCTAGGTCCGCAGCAGCCACGAAGCCGGAGTCGTAGTGCGAGAGACCAAGCTTCTCGTGGAACGACGTGGCGACAATTGGATTGATCGCATAGCCCGCCGCGCCTGCTTTGGGGACTTCGATGAGGACCGTTTCAGCCTGTCCAAGCGCATTGGTTACGACGCCTACTTCATTGCCCGTGTGTCCGTTGGGAATAAAGAGCTGTGGATGGTCGAAAGGCGCAGCATGGGTGCGTACGCGCTCGTCCGTAAGGCTCAGCAGGAAGGCGACGAGGTCTTCTTTTTCGCTTTGCGTGAGGTTGAGGGGCTGCACTGCGGCATCGACATCGCTTGCCAGTTCATTGGCGAATACGCCGCCTTGGTTTTTGAAGTCGATGACCTGCATGAGCGTCGCACGGCTTCCGTTGCGGAAGTAAGGCGCGGTCAACTCGATGTTTCTAAGCGAAGGGACCTTGATGAGTCCTTCCGCAACTCGTTCGCTATTGGGGTCGAAGCTACAGTCGGGTGCATCTGTAGTTTCGGTAAAGGTGCAGGGATCTACATCCACTTGGTCGGGCATCGTTTCGCCGCGCTGCGTGCGCAGGTATTGCTCGGCCAATGAAACCGGGAAGCCCAGTTCCTCACGCAAGGTTCCGCGATCATCTGCCAAGGGGCGCACAGCCGTGTTAACAAAGCCGCGATCCGTCAATGCAAACGAGCCATCACGCATCTGCCGGCGGTCGACCACCGCACCGCGATCGGCGTCGGCGTGGAGTAGGGTGGCGGCATTGCTAAATTCCGAACCACCATGACAGGCAATGCACCCGGCCTTATCCATAAACAAGTCTAGGCCGCGTTTTTGAGCAGGCGTTAAGGCGTTGAGGTCGCCCCGTGCATAGGCATCATACGGTGTATCATCCGAGACCTGCGTGGATAGGTACATCATGACCGACAGCCCGAAGAACAAGGAGAAGTTGGCCTCAAACTGAGTGTAGCCGTTGTCCGTGTCGACGATGGTATCGCTCCACAGGTTGTTGGCAAAGGCAGCCGTCACCATTTCGCGGTAAGACGGTACGTCAAGACCACGGTCGGGGTGTGCCATGAAGCCGAAGTGGCTGTCCGTCGGGTCGACGACCTGCTGGCCGAGGGGACGGAGACTCATAAGCTTGCGTCCGATGAGTGGGAAGAGGCGTTCGACACCGGCCGTTTCGTTGATGTCACGCGGTGGGCCGGTTGCAACCGAGGCCAAGCTGGCATCTTCCATGCGGACTTCTTCACATTCGAACGAGTTCGCGGCATTGGCAAACCAGATACAGCCTTCTTCGCGCGGACCGAGCGGGCCAATGCCGGTAAACGTGTTGTTGACGCGGCCGTCGCTAAGGTTGCGGAAGTTGAAGATCGCATTGATGGTCGTCG
>CAYYHN010000764.1:0-2771 GCA_964471245.1 uncultured Rhodothermaceae bacterium
CTCCCACAAGATGCTCGGGCGTTGGTCAAACAGATGCGCTGTGGCAGCCCGCACGCTGGGTGTGAGTTGCTGGAGCGGTGTGATGTCGTCCATGATCCAGAAGCTGCGGCCGTGCGTCCCAGCGATCAGGTCGTGGTCGCGTGGGTGGATAATGAGGTCGTAGACGGAGACGGTCGGGAAGTTGCGGGTCAGCTTCGTCCAATCCTGTCCGCCGTTGAGCGTGGCAAAGACGCCCGTCTCGGTGCCGACGAAGAGCAGGTCGGGGTTGCGTAGGTCTTCGCGCACGACGCGCACTACATCGTCACCGGGGAGATCATCGATCAGGCTGGTCCACGTCTGCCCGTAGTCCGTCGTCTTGAACAGCCATGGTGTAAACACGTCGCTGCGATGCCCATCGAAGGTGACGTACGCCGTGCCCGGCGCATGGCGCGACGCCTC
The DNA here is from genome assembly GCA_964471245.1 of uncultured Rhodothermaceae bacterium. Lineage (GTDB taxonomy): Bacteria > Bacteroidota > Rhodothermia > Rhodothermales > CAYYHN01 > CAYYHN01. The sequence goes on from CAYYHN010000764.1 coordinate 439, forward strand.
GACACGGCTCACCCAGATGCCGTCGGGCACGCTGGGAATGTTAGCGCGTACGTTCGTCCATGTCGTGCCGCCGTCGCGGGTCACCTGCACGTTGCCATCGTCGGTGCCAACCCAGATGATGTCCGCGAGGAGCGGCGAGAGTGACACCGTGCTGATGGCGCAATGGTGCTCAGCCCCCGAGTTGTCGAGCGTGAGACCTCCGCTCTGACCACGAATCTGCTTGATCGGATCATCCGTCGTAAGGTCTGGGCTGATGATCGTCCACGTCGCCCCCGCGTCTTCAGTCTTAATGAGATGGTTTGCCCCAACGAAAAGTGTCTTCGAATCGTGCGGCGACATCACGAGCGGCGCGATCCAATTCCACCGAAACTCTTGGCCGCCATCGCGTTCATCCTCGGGCATGGCAGCCTCGTAGTTGGTGATGGTGCCCGGCGTGGGGCGCAGTGACGACATCCGATGCGTCAACGGATCGTAGCGGAAGCTGCGTCCATTCTCCATCTCGGTGTAGATGGAGCGCCAGTCGTTCGGGTCGATCTGGATGTGCTGGCCGTCGCCCCAGTGCAACTTCCAGTTGTGATCGGTGAGGATGCCCCGCGCGTCGCGGCTGAAGCTTGGTGTGGCGTAAGTGCCGTTGTCCTGCAGGCCGCCGTAGACGTAGTACGGTGTTCGCATGTCTACACCGATGCGGTAGAACTGGCCAATAGGCAGGTTGTCGAACAGTTGGAAGTGCTGCCCGTGGTCGTGCGTGATCGATGCGCCCTTGTCGGCCCCAAGGTAGTAGCGATCGGGATCATCGGGGTCGAGCCACATCGCGTGGAAGTCGCCGTGCACCTCTTGGTCGAGGCTGCCGTTACGGAGCGTGGTGCCGCCATCCTCTGAGACCATAAACCGCGTCGTCAGCAGGTACACACGCTGGTCGTCGTGCGGGTTGATGTGGATCTTGCTGTAGTAGAACGGGCGGTTGTTGTAGAGGTTGGTGTAGGTCCACGTCTGCCCGGCGTCTTCGGAGCGATACACACCCGAACCCGGCACTGCAAGCGTGTCGGTCCGCTCGGCTTCGACGAGCGCCATCACGATGTTCGGATCCTTGCGGTAAAGGGCCAGCCCGATCCGCCCGGTATCGCCTTCGGGTAGGCCCTGCGTAAGCTTGATCCACGTCTGTCCGCCGTCCTCCGACTTAAAGATGCCGCCGTTCGGTCCACCGCTATGGAATGTCCACGGCTGGCGCAGGCGGTGGTAGAACGCCGTATAGAGCACGTTCGGATCGGTCGGATGCATCACCAGATCCGTGCAGCCGGTCTGGCCGTCATCGGGGAGGCCGCTACGCAGCTTGGTCCACGTTGCGCCGCCATCGGTGGTGTGGAAGAGGCCACGGTCGCCTGCGTAGCCCCAAAGGTGCCCGATGGCGCAGACATATGCTACATTGGGATCGCTCGGGTGGGTGCGAATGCGGGCAATCTGGTGCGTTTCGGCCAAGCCCATGTGCTGGAACGTCGCACCACCGTCCATCGACTTGTAGACGCCATCTCCCCACGAGACGCTGTTGCGGTTGTTCGCTTCGCCTGTCCCGACCCATAGGATATCTGGGTTCGGCTGGAACAGCGCAAGGTCGCCAATCGACGCCGACCCGTAGTCATCAAAGATCGGCTCCCACGTCGTGCCTGCATTCGTCGATTTCCACACACCTCCCGATGCCGAGGCCAAGAAAACATGCGCAAAGTTGCCTTCGACAGCCTCCACATCAACGACACGCCCACCCATGTTGGCGGGGCCAATGTTGCGCCAACGAAAAGCGTCGAACAGCGCTTCGTCGGTGGGCTGGGCGCGCGAGGGAAGGGTAACGGCCAGTGCGCATCCGAAGCAGAGGACGAGGCGCGCAAGAGCGGTTTGCATAGCGTAGGCGTTCGATGAGGGACGCGGCAACGTAATGAAAAAGGGGCCTCTTGCTCAAGCACGCGTGCAACTTCGTAGGCAGATCCAATTTTTGAGGCGGGGTTTGAGAACGCTTTTCTCCTCGACATGAAAAAAACGATAGGGTGTTTGCGGACATAGCCGTATTCCGTGGTGAAGACCGTCTGTTTTGCTTACCAGCCTTGGATGTCATGCACCCAATCCGCTCACTCATACAAGACACTGCACCTCTTGATCGTCGCCGCGCTGCACACTTGCTACGCCGCGCTACACTTGGCCCTACGCCGGAGCGACTCGATGCGCTGATCGGCCAAACACCTGCGGCTGCCGTCGATCAACTGCTTGCCGAAGCCACAACCACCCCACTGCCTTCCAATCCCTCGTGGGTAAACGATCGTATCCCGGAGGAGCAAGGTGACGCA
>CAYYHN010000765.1:0-2764 GCA_964471245.1 uncultured Rhodothermaceae bacterium
CGGCACTTTGCCCATGTGGCAATCCTGGCACGACACACCATTCTTGGCGGCATCCGTCGACTTGTACTCACTAAACGCCTCTTCCAAGCGGAAGCCGTTGACAAGGTTCACGTCATGGCACGTGCCACAGAAAGCCGACGTGCTGATCTGGTTCAATTCGCGGGCTTCGCCGTGGATGAGGCGGCCCGAGCGGCTTGGGTCATCCACCACACGGCAGTCGGTGTCATCAAGGCAATCCTCGACCCCTTCGTTGCCTAGCGGCCCAAAGACGGGCATGCTGAGGTCACCTTCCACGATCGCCAAGCGACCACTGACCTTGCTGTAGGCATTCTCCAAACGGTGGCACACGATACACGTGATGCCCTCACGCGAGGTCGGGTGGCGATCCATGTTCGACATGAACTCCGGCTCTTCCAAGTTCATCCCAACCGGCGTGTGGCAACGGATACAGAAGTCGCCATTGGTGCCGTTGGTCAGCTTGAGGATCTTGCCATGCATGGCGTTGAAGACCGGGCTCATCTGTGCATAGGCATGTTGCGACACGGACCATTCGCGGTAGTGATCGGGGTGGCAGGTCGCACACGTATTGGCCGAGGGGAAGCGCTCTTCCAAGAACGCGGCCACGTGGGCCGAGTCAGCTTTCTGTCGCTGGGTCAGCGAGTCAAGCTTGCTCCAGTCGACCAGCGTCGTTTCTGATGCGGTGCGCATGGGAGTGGCATGCAAGGCAGCCGTTACTACCTCTCCATCAACGGCGGTGTCGTACGATGCGGTGGCATCGGGGAGTTGCATGGTGCCAACCAACACCATTGCAAACAGAGCTAGGACGAGCAGTGCAGGGATGAACGGCCCTTTCTGCTGCGCTTTCAAATACTTTTCCTTCATGGGTCAGCCTCTTTTTCCCCCCAAACCTCACATTATTCAGTCCAGCACATTATCCGAGGAGAGCGAAACAATACAAATCAATTACACAGTATGATATCAGAACCCCCCCGGCTGATGCAAGCTGATTTCAAAAAATAACCTCATTCGGGGAGGGAACATTATATGCAACTCCTAAAAAACGATCAACCCCCACACAAAGATCGTCTAAAAATAGAGAAGGGGTTCATTATTTGTACCTAATCCAAATAGAAATCGGCATAATTATAGATAATAACTTGTTATGCCAGTGACTAGGCCGTCCAAAGTAGAGAAGAGCTTTGTGAGCTATTACAGGATTATCAAGCCCAAAAAATCCACTTAAGCACCTCGATAATATCCTCAACAGTAGGGAGTTTAGTCAAAAGCATTGGTAGCATTCATATCCATGCAGAAGTGACGCCCGAAAGCGTTGTATGGCTATGTACCACGACATTGTACATACCGAGCGAGACTATTGACATGAAATCACGGAGCTGCTACAGAGTCATCACGCAACGCGTGCACCCTCGGTATGTACAATGCGAGGTTTGGTGATGCCTCGTTCACAAAAACGTGCCTCTTTCGGCATAGAACACAGCATAATATCAAAAGAAGCACATCGCTAAGGTAGACATACTCCATCCGCCAAGGAAACCGAGAATAGAACCCTAATGTCTGCAATCTATAGGTGTCACGAAAGAATGTCGTTGCATATGCCACTTAGGACGAAACGGGCACTACACTGCCGAGAGATCCCTAACTAACCTGCATATGTTCGGGCAAGGCTGAAGATACAACGGGCGCTTCAGTAGCCGTCTGCCAAGGCAAGCTAGGCCACCAGCGTTCTAGTGCGGGCACGTCGGATAGCGTGAAGCTTGCACCTAGACGCGGTACCAAGACAGAAACACCTGCGGCTTCGGCGGCCGCTACGATGCGTTCGGCAGGTTCTGTCCAGCTATGAAACGCAAGGTTAAATGTCCCCCAATGGATTGGGACAAGGAGTTGGCCACGTACCATTTGGTGTGCTTGCAGTGCTTGCTCGGGCCCCATGTGCACGTCGCGCCACGCCGCGTTGTAGGCGCCCGTTTCCATAAGCGTCACGTCGAAGGGTCCGAGGCGATCACCGATCTCGGCAAAGCCCGGAAACATGCCGCTATCGCCGCTGAAGTAGACACGGCGGTTGGTACCGATGAAGGCCCAGCCTGCCCACAGCGTGGCATCGCGATCCCAGAGGGCACGCCCCGAGAAATGGCGAGCAGGCGTCGCAACCATGCGAACTGGGCCAACGGTGGTTTCTTCCCACCAATCGAGCTCTTCGATGCGTGCCGCCTCTACACCCCACGCCTCCAGATGCGCCCCAACGCCGAGTGGCACTAGGAAACGCGGCACGCGGGCCGCAAGGTCACGGATAGAAGGCTCGTTGAGGTGGTCGTAGTGATCGTGCGAGATCACCACAGCATCAATCGGCGGCAGGTCGGCGAGGGCGAGCGGTGGCGCATGGAACCGCTTGACGCCAAAGAGGGGGCCGGGCGAAGCATGATCGCCAAAGACTGGGTCAACCAGTAAACGCTGACCTCCGAGTTCGATGAGTAGCGTCGAGTGGCCAAGCCATGTGATGCGCACCTCTTCGGAGGGTGTTGCAAATTCGGCGGCGGTGCGCATGACCACAGGCATCGGCGCAGACGGCTCGCGCACAGACTTGTCACTAAACAGCCACTTCGGCAGAATCTCTAACGTATTCGGCTGCTCCATCGGCAGCGTGTTAACGAACTTGCCGTTGACGTAGCGCGGGGATTGTTGGAGACGAGCGAGTCGGTCGCCGGAGGGGCGACTACCAAGGGCGGACCAGATTGCAGCCATGAGG
>CAYYHN010000766.1:0-2760 GCA_964471245.1 uncultured Rhodothermaceae bacterium
ACACCGCGCTCCAAGCCCACGGCATCGCCATCATCGGCGTCTCCGCCGACGACACAGCCTCGCACCAAAAGTTCGCCGACAAGTACAGCCTGCCCTTCCCGCTCCTCGCCGATACGGATCGCGCCATTTTGGAAGCTTATGGCACGTGGGGCGAGCGCAACATGTATGGTCGGAAGTTCATGGGCATCAAGCGCACGACGTTTCTAATCAGCGAAGACGGCACCATCAAACACGTCTTCAAACGCCCCAAAGTCGGTGCCCACACGGCAGAGATCTTAACCAAATTTGGTCTTGCTTAGCTGCTTTACGAAGTAGCTACATCGCTTGCGTCCAGATGAGGTGATGCCCGGCAAATTGGGCCAGCGATGTCTGCTTCCCGGTTAGCAGATTGTGGCGGTGCTCGGCCCCAGGTGAGAGCACCGCGACCACATCCCCTTGCACTGACACCACGAAGACGAAGCAGCGTTCGGGGTACAGCATGTCTTCCTTGCGCTCCGCTACAAACACCTGATTGGCCTGCACCAGCGACTTCAGGCCCCGCAAAACGCCCTCAGCATTTCGCTGCTGAATGAGCGGTTGCAAAACAAGCGGCACCGTTGGCGCTTCGATTTGCTCCAACACAGGAGCGGCGTTTGCGGTCTGCACCATTACACGCGCCATGTAGAAGCTTGCCAAGCTGCTCCCGCAGATGAACAGCACGACAGCCGCCCAGCGCCAAGGCATGTTTGCGCCAAACACCACGCGTTTGGTGATCGTGGGTGCCACGTCAACCTCGTCGGGTTCGACGCGTGCCATTTGCGTATGGGTAGCTTCGGGCTGGGCCGCCAAGCTAGCGCGCAGCGCATCGGCCACCTCCTGCGCTGAGGCAAACCGATGAGCAGGTGCTTTGGCGAGGCACCGCATGACCACTGCGGCCAAGGCCTCAGGGACGCGCACATTCAGCACACGGATCGGCGTTGGGTCACTGTGGACGACGTTGTAGACGACAGCAGCGGTGGACACTGCTGAAAACGGCCGTGCGCCCGTCAGGATGTGATAGAGGACGATGCCAAGGCTAAACACATCCGAACGGCCATCAAGGGGGAGTCCTTGAGCCTGCTCTGGACTCATGTACTGCGGTGTGCCTACGGTGAGGCCGGTGCCCGTCAGCGTTGCATCTGCGGCCGCCCATGATGCCCCGAAGTCCATGAGCACCGGCCGCCCCATAGCGGTAAGCACGATGTTCGAACACTTGACATCGCGATGGACCAATCCGGCCTCGTGTACGACCTGCAACGCCTCAGCGAGCCGCGCCCCGATGGCAACAGCCGTGGCGGGTTCGCAGGGTCCATGTTGCCCAACCCATGCCTTCAGTGAAGGGCCGTCAAGGTATTCCATCGTGTAGTAGGGCACCTCGCCATCGCTAACGCCCTCCTCAGCGGTCACTATACCTTCGTGACGCACACACGCCAACCGCTGGGCTTCGCGTACGAAACGCTCGCGGGCATGTGCATCCGCCCACAAAACCGGCTTGAGGACCTTGATGGCAACCGTCTTGCCGGTAGCTCGGTGCACGCCTCGAAACACGCACGCCATGCCACCTTCCCCAATGGGCTGGAGGTGTGCATATGCTTGCGCCAACACAGCGCGCGCCGAGGCGGGAAGCATGAGGGGTGCAGATCCTGTCGTTGTCATGGTGTCGTCCGTACTCTTCGTTACCGCATCACCTCGAAGTAGCCGAGGTCGTATACCTCTTCGCGGGGGGTGTGCTGTTCTGGCTGCCACGTCCGCACATGGATGATCGGCGCATCGGCTTGCGCGAAGTCGATCATCAGGAAGAGGTAACCCTCATCGCTGTACGTTGAACTCGCCCACTCCTGCCGCAGCATCACACCATAGATGCCATCGAGTTCAGCCTTGGGATGACGCTCCAGTTGGATCTCGCTAAAGCTGACATTTATATGCTCGTTTGCGGCAAACACACGACGCAGGTTGTCAAGATAGTGCGCTTTGCTCAACTGCATTAGGTGCACCATCGCAGGCTCGGCAAGCCGTGTACTACCCGACGCCGTGCGCTCCACGACCTTGCCCACAATGATGAGTGCTTCTTCGCTAAAGACATCTTCGAGCAACTCGATATCGCGGCGGTTGTAGGCGGTGCGAAAGTTCTCGACAAAGTCGCGGATGAGGTGCCGCCTCGCCTCGTCGATATGGCTGTCGCCTTCCCAGAAGGCAGGGTATTGCGCACGGTCAAGCCCGAAATGCAGACCATCGAGCCGCCCGGTGTCGTCGAACAGTAGCACGCCGACCTCATCGGCATGCGGCGTCATCAGCGGCACAGGACCAAGTTCCCAGCGGCCATCGAAGGCGCGTTCGACGAGACGTAGGTGCAATTGCGTATCGGGCGCGCGGAACGGTGCACTGATCCAGAGCGCCTCCAACACCTCTCGGCCATCGGTGGTGAGTTGTCCGGCTTGTACGTCGGGCATTCCACCATCCATGTATGCCATATTGAAATGGGTCAATAGCAAGGAGGCGTTGGCCTCGATGGCCTGCTGCAAGCCAACGTGCTCCATCGGCTCCAACGTGACCGTCGTGCGGTTCTGCGCGACGCTTGTTGCCGCGAAAAGAACGCAGCATGCGAGCATAAGGGATTGCTTTCGGAAGCACATGATCTCGATCTTTTGTAGTGATGGTTTACTCAGCAGAAGAGGCGTAATTGCGTTGAGCCAACCAGTGATTGGGCTATTTCGGCGGCGGCGGTGCAGGATTCGTACTGCT
>CAYYHN010000767.1:0-2753 GCA_964471245.1 uncultured Rhodothermaceae bacterium
CGTACCGCGCCAAGTGGTTTGCACTGATGTCCGAAGCCATGGCCAGCATGTCGAATGACAGCGAGGAAGAGGACCAGCACGGTACAGGCGAGCACGGGGAAAGTGAACATGACCAAGAACGTGACGAGACGGAACACGGCCAACGTGAACATGGCGAAAGCGAGCACGGGGAAGGCGAGCACGACCAAGAAGGAAATGAGCATGGGGATGAATCAGGAGAGGCTTCTGAAAGCTCGGGCGGGCATCCGGCTGCGGGCATGCACGGCATGGGCAACATGCTAGCTGCTCAGTCGCTTTGGGATGCAGGAATGGCCTTCACCATAGCTGAACACCTGATGCGCATACCGAACAGTCTCGTGTTGCACATGGTTGGCGGTTTCCACATCGAGCGCGACAGCGGCATCCCCGATCACCTGCGGCGTTACCGTCCGGGCGCACGCACACTGATTATCGCCCTCCGCTCCGCTGAGGATATCACCGCCTTCGATGCGGAGCGCCATGCTGGACTTGGCGACTTCGTTATCCTGACGGACGCGTCCTTGCCACGCACCTACGAAACGACCTTTTAGGTAGCGTTGTTGGCAGCTTTTTCCGAAGGTCATTTGTGCAAAACGGCTTTAAGCCGCCTCCATTCCACGAAGAAGCCAATCGTATGCATGGCATAGCTTATGATTTGGGTTTGGGCCACTCCCCATAACTCAAATGAAGCAGTAACATGCGTACCCTCTATCCGCTTTCTTTCCTCGCAGTGGGCCTCTTTTTTAGCCTGCTGATCGCGCTTCCTACGGAAGCCGCCACTTTTGATATAAACACGACACAAACGGGCCAAGCAGGCACCTATGTCGAGCGGTTCCACGGTCGCCTCACGGCAAGCGGCGAGCGTTACAACCACCGAGACCTGACAGCTGCCCACCGGATGCTGCCGTTTGGCACCAAAGTCAAGGTCACCAACAAAAGCAATGGTCGCTCCGTCATCGTGCGCATCAACGACCGTGGTCCGTTTGTCAAGAATCGCATGATTGACCTCTCAGGTGAAGCCGCCCGGCAGCTCAACCTAGAAGAAGGCGAGCGTACGCTGGTCGACGTACTCATCCTTGACGACCAGCTTGCTCCAACCAAGATCCCGACATCTGGCGTGACAATGCCGCCCCCTGCAATTGCACCGGGCTCCATTGCCGATGACAGCGAGACGACCGCGACGGATACAACCACAGCGACCACGCAGACTACTCCTGCTGCACCGACGGCTACGGCTCCCGTAACGGCTCGTGCGGGCAGTGCCTTCACCGTGCAACTTGGATCATTTAAAACCCAAGCTGCTGCGGAAACCTTCTCCGAAGATATTCGGCATACATGGATTGCACCTGTCGAGATCGCCGAGACAACACATTACCGCGTCTACTACGGCCGCTTCGAGCAGTTGGCACAGGCCGAGTGGGCGAAGAAGTCGCTTGCCAAGCGTGGCTTTGACGGATTCATTAAGCAGATTACCCTGGACAAATAGGCTCCCTTCACTTCGTTAAGCTACCACGCAAAAGCGGCGTGCTTCACTCAAGGAGCACGCCGCTTTTTTGATACGAAGCCGATGCCTTCAACGCCGTGCAAGCGCAAACCCAAAGTCACGGCCATAGCCAAATTCAAACGCTTGCACAATCCAGAGCATCGCCAGCGCTTCGAGCCATGCCGACCGGGCCAAGGGCCCTGCGTAGACCGCCTCAAAGCCAAGCGCTTCGATGAGCACACGGACCGACGCATTGGCCGACACGTCATCGCCCGCATAGAACATGGTTAGTTGGGGACCCTCACCGTAGTTGGTATCGGCCATGTTTTCCCAACCTGTCGTATTAAACGCTTTGACCACGTGCGCGCCCGGTGCCCAATTTGCGACCTGCTCGCCTCCAGAAGGATGGCCAACCAGCTTCCAGCCCGACCCGATGGGGTTGGTCGCATCGATGAGCACTTTACCGGAGAGATCACCTAAGGCTTCGAGCGCCGCCTGCGTCCCATGCCACGGCGTGGCAAGCAGCAGGATGTCGGCAGCTTGTGCGGCTTCGGCTGGCGTGGTCACGGTTGCACCGACTTCTGAGGCAAGGGCTTGCAGGTCAGCGCGGTCCGGATTACGCGAGCCGAATAGCACAGTGTGCCCGCCCTTAGCCCAACGTCGTCCGAGCGTGTTGCCGACGTTGCCTGTTCCTATGATGGCGATGGTCATGGTTGTTTGGTCTAGGCCCTAGCTTTCCAGCGTGGCGTTCAGCGTGATTTCGGCATTGAGCACCTTCGAAACGGGGCAACCGGCCTTGGCATTGCCTGCCAACTCATGAAATTGCTCCTCCGAGATGCCCGGAACCTTAGCCGTCAGGTTCAACACAACAGTCGTGATGCTCCAATGTACCCCTTCTTTCTCCATTGTTAGCACGGCATCAGTATGGAGTTCATCGGCGGGGAAGCCCGCACCGGCGAGTTGGAATGAGAGCGCCATGTTGAAGCAACCTGCATGGGCGGCTGCAATGAGTTCTTCAGGATTGGTGCCCAACGTACCGTCTTCGCTCTTGAAGCGGGTTGCGAACGAGAACGGTGTGTCGTTGAGGGTTTTGCTGAAAGTGGTGAGGTGGCCTGTGCCATCAAGGCCCGCGCCGCGCCATACGGCGGATGCTTTGCGTTTCATAGTGGTTCGGATTGTCGTTGGTGGAAACGGTGTGCACCGTGCTTGTGAAACCGCCCCATGGGCACAGCATCCAGCATCTAATGGCCTA
>CAYYHN010000768.1:0-2745 GCA_964471245.1 uncultured Rhodothermaceae bacterium
ACAGCCTATCGCCAATACTATTCCCACCTTGTCTTGCCATGCTCGCAGTGTTCTCCCCAAGGCCTTTGGTTGCCTTGTTCCGCGTTCGTTTCCCACAACCGTGGCAGCTTGCCGCGTTGCTCATCCTCTCCGCCCTGCTCGCGTGGTTGCCCGCGCAAGCCCAGCAAGGCCCCAATCCCAGCTTAGCGCCAATTGAAGCGTGGGTCGAAGCGCAACCCGGCCCTGTAAACGCGTATGATATTGAAAACAATTTTGCGTCCGGTGATATCACCTACAGTAGCGATTTCATCTTCAATGCTGCACGAACGACCTTTATTTCCATCGCAGCATTAAGTCCTACGCAGTTTGTCGTTGTTTTCAGTGACGATGAGGATTCGGATCACGGCAAGGCGATGGTGGGCACGGTATCAGGTGCTGGCGTGAATGCGTCCATAACGTTAAGCAGTGAGTTCACCTTTCATGCCGCCAAAACTACCGACATTTCGATAGCAGTGCTGAGTGCTTCTCAGTTTATTGTAGCCTTCCAAGATTCTGATGATTCGAGACACGGTAAGGCGGTCGTTGGCACGATATCGGGTACTGGCGCGAATACATCTATTGCCTTCAGCAGTAGTGAATTCACTTTTAATGCGGGCACTAGTTTTACTATAGCGGCATCAGCTTTGACTCCCGCACAGTTCGTCGTCGCCTTCAGAGACAATGACGATTCCAATCACAGCAAGGCGATGGTGGGCACAGTATCAGGTACTGGTACAAGCGCTACGATTACCTACAGTAGTAGTGAGTTCACCTTTCTAGCCAATTTTGCTGGCTCTATTACCATCACTGAGTTAAGTACCTCTCAATTTGTCGTCGGCTTCGCTGACACGTTCAACTCCATCCATGGCAAGGCAATGGTTGGCACAGTGTCAGGCGTAAATGCGAGCGCATCCATTACATTCAGCAGTGAGTTTACCTTCAATGCCGCTGGTACTGATGAGATTTCCGTCGCGGCATTAAGTAGCTCCCAATTCGTTGCAGCCTACCAAGACAGTGGCGATTCTAGCCAAGGTCATGCAATAGTTGGCTCGGTATCAGGAACAGGCGCCAGCGCATCTATTACTTTCAGCAACAGTGAGTTCACCTTCCTCTCCTCCATATCGACCTCAATTTCTGTGTCGGCATTAAGTACCACGCGGTTTGTTGTGGCTTACCGGGATCTTGCCGATTCAAACGAGGGTCAGGCGAAGATAGGCTCGGTATCAGGTACTGACGCGAGTGCATCTATCACCTTTAGCAGCAGTCAATTCACCTTCAATCCCAATCTCACCTTAAGCACTACTGCACTAGGGCTAAGTGATACACAGTTCGTCCTTGCTTTCGAAGATTCTGGCATAAACTCTAATGGTACACTGGTCGTCGGCGAGGCAAGCCCTCCAGCCGTCCTAGACTTTGGAGACGCCCCTGACGCATACAAGACAGCGCTCGCCTCGGATGGCGCACGACATACTGCCACAGGCCCAACCCTCGGCGCCACCCGGGACGACGAAACCGACGCTGCAACCCCACTTGACGGGACCGGCGACGGTGCAGATGAAGATGGTGTGCTCCTACCACCATTCGTGTGTGGCCAGACGGTATCCTTTACGGTAAACGCCAGTGCAGCTGCCAAGCTCAATGCCTTCTTCGACTTTGGCAACGACGACGCCTTTACCGGGGATGCCCTTGCTGAAACCGACCTCGTCATGGGCAACAATACCCTCATGGTGGCCGTTCCTAGCTGCGGAAGCTTCTACACCACGTTTGCCCGCTTCCGGCTGAGCACGGCCGGTGGCCTCGGTTTCGATGGCCTTGCAGCCGATGGTGAAGTCGAAGACTACGAGGTCACCGTCTATGCCAATCAGCCCTCCGACGTGATCGTAGATGCGACCTATGCCTCGCTGCCCTTCGGCACGGACCTCGGTAACGGCCGGATTATCGGCTTCAACGCCTTTGGCACCTTACAAGACGCCATCGATGCTACAGATGCTGGCGGAAAAGTGACGCTCAACGTGGGGACCTTCACAGAGATCACCATCGACAAAGACCTCACCATCGAAGGCGCAGGGGTTACCAATGGTGACTTCATTATCGCGGCAGGTAATGGCCAAGGCAACGCCATCACCATCACCAATGGAGCCAACGTCACGCTGCGCAACCTCACCGTGCAGACAGCAGATGCCAATGCTGACGGCATCTCCTCTACAGATGGCGGCAACATCACCATCGAAAATGTCACGGCCTCCAACAATGACGGTGATGGGATCGACCTGTCCAATGTAGGTGAGGTGAACCTCACAGACGTTGTCGCTTCGGGCAACGACCCCGGCATTTTTGTCAGCGGTGCGGCCTCCTTCTCGGATACCAATGGGGTCTACGAAGACAACGCCGACGGCGGCATCTACCTTGAAGACATCACGGGAAACGTCACGCTGACCAACACCACGCTGCGGGACAACGACCTCGACATGAATGGCACAGGCGACGGCTTCAACGCCTCGGCGACCGATTGCAACGTAGCGGCAGCCATCGGCGGCAACCTCTCCATCGATGGCGCGACCATTGCCGACTCCGCAGACCCGGGCGACCAAGAGCGCGGTGTCTACGTGGAATGCATCGACGGGACGGTCGAGTTGGACGGCAGCACCAACGCCATCCTTGTTGACGGCCATGATGACCGGGGCGTCTACATCGACCGCGGCGGAACCGATGCCACCTTCACGAATG
>CAYYHN010000769.1:0-2744 GCA_964471245.1 uncultured Rhodothermaceae bacterium
TTCTTGCGCAAGTACGTTGTAGAGTCGCACTAGCGCTTCCAGTTGCGCTTCGAGGGCGGCAATCTCCGCACGCAGGCGGTCATTCTCGGCTGTCAACTGGGCGACTTCACTGTGCCATCCTACCCGCTTGGCAATGGCGTGGCTGTCGAAGAAGACGAGCCATACGACCAAGAAGCCACCAGCAGCGAGCAGCAACGTACGGCGCAAGGGGCGTCGGCGAGCGGGTTCGGATGCAGCAGCCATTGGTCTAGCAGTCGAATGGAACAGGATGGAAACATAACAAAGAACGTCCGCCCGAGCAAAACCGGGCGGACGTTCGATCTACCTTAGAAGCGGAACGCGCCAAGGCCGGGGAAATCGGCCGTGGGGCCCAGCATGTCTTCGATACGGAGCAATTGGTTGTACTTCGCGATGCGGTCGCTACGGCTGGCCGAGCCCGTCTTGATCTGACCCGCGTTGGTGGCCACAGCAAGGTCGGCAATCGTGTAGTCAGCCGTCTCGCCTGAGCGGTGGCTGACGACGGCTGTGTAGCCGTGCTTATGCGCAAGCTCGATAGCCATTAGCGTTTCGGTCAGCGTACCAATCTGATTCAGCTTGATGAGGATCGAGTTGGCGCAGCCTTCTTCGATGCCACGTGCCAAGCGCTCGGTGTTCGTCACGAACAGGTCATCGCCTACGAGCTGCACTTTCGAGCCAACAGATTCGGTGAGCATGCGCCAACCTGCCCAGTCGTTCTCGCCCATGGCGTCTTCGATGGAGATGATCGGGTACTGTTCGACCCACTTCGTCCAGTATGCGACCATATCTTCCGACGAGCGGCGTGTGTTCGGGTCGCTTTTCCAGAAGACGTATGCGCCGTCTTGGATCATCTCACTCACAGCAGGGTCGAGGGCGATGTGCATGTCTTCGCCAGCCGTGAAGCCTGCCTTCTCGATGGCTTCGAGGATAACCTCGATGGCTTCTTCGTTCGACTTCAGGTTCGGTGCAAATCCGCCTTCGTCGCCGACAGCGGTGCTGTAGCCTTTGCCTTGCAGCACTTTCTTGAGCGTATGGAACACCTCGACGCCCATGCGGAGGGCTTCCGAGAAGCTTGGTGCGCCTGCAGGCATCACCATGAATTCCTGCATGTCCACGCTGTTGTCGGCGTGCTTGCCACCGTTGATGATGTTCATCATCGGGACGGGCAGCGTGCGGGCGTTGGTGCCGCCGATGTAGCGGTAGAGCGGCAGGCCAGTGGTCTCGGCGGCGGCTTTGGCGACGGCTAGCGAGACGCCGAGGATGGCGTTGGCGCCCAGCTTGCTTTTGTTTGGCGTGCCATCGAGCGTGAGCATGGCTTGGTCCACTTCGGCTTGGTCGAGCACGCTCATCCCCATCAACTCATTGGCGATAATTTCGTTGACGTTGTCGACGGCTTTGTAGACGCTCTTGCCCATGTACTGCGTCTTGTCGCCATCGCGCAGTTCTACGGCTTCGAACTCGCCCGTGGAAGCCCCACTGGGCACAGCGGCGCGCCCGTGCGCACCTTCTTCGGTGATGACTTCGACTTCGACGGTTGGGTTGCCACGGCTGTCTAGAATCTGCCGGGCGTAGATATCTTCGATGAACGACATAAGCTCATTTCGATGGCTATGTAAAAGAAGGGTGGCACTGCTGGGCGTGATGCTTGCGCAGTGGTTTCCGAACGAAGCCCTTAGCTAGCACGAAAACGCTCCAAATTCGTCCAAAAAAGCAGCAAACACAAGCAACCTCGCCCGATTCCCAAAGGGTTAACAGAAGCGCTTTCTTAGAGCATTTTGCAGTTGAATATGATGCGTGTTTTCGAGCAGAAACGGGCGTTTTTAAGTTCCCCTCCTGGACAAGGAGGGGACAGGGGGGGTAGAACTGAGGCGGGCTTGTGGCATAATCCAACCACCCCCAACCCCTCCTTGTCTAAGGAGGGGAGTCGCTCGCAACACAAACGTATTTGCAAAATGCTCTAAGAACAGGATCGAGCAAAAGATGCAGCGGGTCGGAGGAAGGAAAAGGCAAGGATAGGGAATGCTGCAAGGGGGCTTTGCTCCAACTTGACTCTTTCAACCTGCTCAGGGAAGCGTCAACCAAAAAAGCCTCCCCGCCGCGTTGGCAAGGAGGCTTTTGGTAAGCCGGGACGCTTGGTCAACTTAGCGCACGCGCGTGGTCTCGTTGATCCAGTCGTAGCACGAACCTGAGTTGGCAGCGTTCACCGTGAAACTTGCTCCATCGGCTAGGTTCATGCTGCGTTTTTCTTCAGCGCTCGGGAAGTAGCGACGCATCGACGCGGCTTGTTGTTGTGCCGAGCTAGCAACTATGGGATCGACGTTAGAGGCGCGGATGTAGTAGTCGGCCACGAGCCAATAGACGGTGCGGTCTTCGCGCTCGAAGCTGCCACAATCAGCCACGGCCTGCTGGTAGACACTGGCGATGCCCATCAAGGCGCGCCCAAAGTTGGAGTTGATCTCAAAGGCACGACGGAAACTATCTCGTGCATCGGCTAGAAGGCCCAGCCCTTTTTCTGCAAGGCCTTTAGAGAAGTGAACGGTAGCATATCGATCATTTTTTTCTAAAGCCCGCTCGAAGAATTTTATCGCTTGCTCATATTCGTCTCGGTCGAGATGTATCTCTGCTATTGTGTTGAATGTGGCTGGTGTTGCATCTAACTCTAAAAGCAAAGCACTCCACCTTGATACATCTTCTTCGTACTCCAAATCCAAGGCAAATTCTAGCAG
>CAYYHN010000770.1:0-2738 GCA_964471245.1 uncultured Rhodothermaceae bacterium
CGAGCATCCGCAATTGCCCACGTCCGATGCCAGCCAATACATTGCTTAGTCTGTAGTTGTAGCCGATCTCCTTGTGTTCGTAGTGGGGAAACGGCTCGCGCGCTTGAGTAGCAAGTTTGCGTGCATGCTGCGCATCTTGTGCTGATTGCGTAATAAGCATGCCACCACCCGAAGTGGTCATAATCTTATTGCCATTAAACGAGAACACACTCATGGCTCCATGCGACCCAACTGCGCGACCCTTGTAGGTTGCGCCCAGCGCTTCGGCAGCGTCTTCAATGAGCAGCACACCATAGGCTTCACACAACGTAGAGATGGGCGCAAGGTTTGCCGCTTGGCCGTAGAGGTGCACCAGCACGACCGCTTTGGGAAGCGTGCCGCGCCGATCGTGGCGTTTTAGTGCATCTTCCAGCAGATTCGGGTCCATGTTCCACGAAACGGACTCGCTCCCAATGAAGACAGGCGTCGCACGCTGATAAAGAATTGGGTTTACGCTTGCACAGAACGTGAAGGTAGAGACAAATACGGTATCGCCATGACCAACGCCAGCAACGTGGAGCGCCAAATGCAGGGCAGCGGTACCAGAGGAAAGAGCAACAGCGTGCGGAGCTTGGATCTTGTCGGCGAACTCCTTCTCAAATGCAGTGATGTGTGGACCAACCGGGGCAATCCAGTTTGAACGGAACGCATCCTCAACGAACAATAGTTCTTCGCCGCCCATGTGCGGAGGAGAAAGGTAGATCCGGTTCATGCAGCGGTTTCGCAAGGTAAGGGTTCGTAAACAAGCCGTGATGTCAGTCTACTAAACCTCACCTTGCAAAACCACTGCGTCTACTCATATCGAAGACTCTGTACCGGGTCGGCGAGGGCTGTGCGGATGGCTTGGTAGCTGATCGTGAGTAGGGCAATACTAAGGGCTAGCATGCCTGCCAACACAAAGACGGTCCACCCGGGTGACGTTGCGTAGGCGAAGTTGCCGAGCCACCATTCCAGTGCAAACCAAGCCAGCGGGACCGCTAGGACAAACGCCCCCGCTACGAGTTGGAGGAAGTCGCGGGCGAGCAAGCCGACGAGGCTAGCCACCGAAGCACCCATCACCTTGCGCACGCCAATCTCTTTGGTACGTCGCTCGGCTGTGAAGGCGGCCAAGCCAAACAAGCCCAAGCAGGCGATGAGGATGGCGAGCCCAGCCGCCCACATGAGGAGTTCTGCCGTTTGTTGCTCGGCAGCATACAGCGCAGCAAGGTTCTCATCGAGGAAGTGGAAGGTGAACGGGCGATCCGGGGCAAACTGCGTCCAAACGGATTCGATGGCGGCGAGTGCCTCTGCCGTCTGATCAGGGGCGAGGCGGATGCTGATGTTGCTCATCCAATCGACTGGTGGCACGAAGAAAAGCAGGGGACTGATGGTTTCGTGCAGCGAACGGAAGTGGAAGTCTTCGACCACACCTACCACAGGCATGGCGTCGAAGCCGACCGCAGACATGCCGATGGTTTTGTTGAGCGCGGTCCCATCCCAACCGAGTGCTGCGATGGCCGCTTGGTTTAGGAGCACGGCTCCCGTCACGTCTGTACCCAACTCGGGGGAGAAGTCGCGCCCTTCCACCACGTTCATCTCGTAGGTGGGTAAGAAGTCTGGATCGACGGCGAGGATGCGGACCGGGGGCGTTCATCGTCGGGGATGCCTTCGATTTGGATGGGGAAACCCCAGTCGCCGCCACCCGGCAGGTTGCCCGACGCCGCGACGCGTTGGACGCCGGGTACGTTGGTGAGGGCCGCCTTGAATGCCTCCAACTGGTTGCGCATGGCATCCGTGGGAATCGACATGGTTATGAGGTGCGCTTGGTTGAACCCAAGGCGTTTCTGCTGGATGTAGCTGATCTGCTGCTGTACCCCAAAGGTCGATGCAATCAAAATGACGGAGAGCCCAAACTGAAACACGACAAGCCCTTGTCGCAAGCGTTTGCTTCCAACGCCTCGGATGCTGCCACTGAGTACCT
The DNA here is from genome assembly GCA_964471245.1 of uncultured Rhodothermaceae bacterium. Taxonomy (GTDB): domain Bacteria; phylum Bacteroidota; class Rhodothermia; order Rhodothermales; family CAYYHN01; genus CAYYHN01. The sequence goes on from CAYYHN010000770.1 coordinate 2,000, forward strand.
GTGCGGGTACGAAGCGGGAAAGCGCTAGCGCTGGGTAGCTTCCTGCTAGCACACCTACCAGTGCAGCCCCGCTAAAAAGTAACAACAACACATCGAGGCGTTGGAAGGTCTCCATTGTCAAGGCCTTATCCGTCATCGTATTGAACGAGGGCAGGGCAAGAGAAACCAAGACGAGCGCCATCAACAGCGCAAAAAAGCTGAGTGTGATGGCTTCAGCGAGGAACTGTTGGATCAAGCTGGCGCGGGGCGCACCGGAGGTCTTACGAATACCAACTTCACGGGCACGGGTGGTTGAGCGTGCCGTCGTCAGGTTCATAAAATTGACAATAGCGATCAGCAGGATGAAGCCAGCAAGCGCCAAGAAGAGGTACACGTACGTGATGTTGCCGTTGGGGGCCATCTCGCGGAAAAGATTGGACCGCAAGTGGATGTCGGTGAGCGGCTGGAGCCACGGTGCGGCATTGGCTGCACGTTCGGCGTCCATGTGCTGGGCGAGCATATCGGCAAGCCCGCGTTCTACCGTCGCAACATCGGCATCAGGGGCGAGGAGGAGGTAGGTGTAAAACTGATTCCAGCGCACCCAGTCCTCGCGGTCGGGATGGCTGTAGCCTTGGAGCGAGGTGAGGAAGCTGAACGAAAAATGGGCGTTGTCGGGCACATCATCCAAGAGCCCAGTGACGGTGTAGGAATCGCCGTCTAAGGTGAGTTTTTGATGTCTTCTGACATGATCGAACTATGA
>CAYYHN010000771.1:0-2738 GCA_964471245.1 uncultured Rhodothermaceae bacterium
CAGCAGCACGCGATGCAAAACCTTGTCGACTCCCACGATACGCCACGCCTTGCGTCGATGATCATGAACGGGGATCGCCCGTACACCGAGCCCGAGATTTACGACTACGACCGCCATGCTGGTCCACGTGATGTGCCCGACTACAACGTGCAGGCTCCTACGCCCGAGGCACAAGAGGTGCAACGGCTCGTCGCGCTGTTCCAGATGACGTACGTCGGTGCGCCGATGCTGTACTACGGCACCGAAGCCGGGATGTGGGGCGCAGACGATCCCGACGACCGCAAGCCGATGCCGTGGCCTGAGATGACTTTCGCCGATGAGGCCGCCGATCCACTCGGCCGCCCACGCACGCCCGATCCGGCAGGTTTCAACGCCGAGGTGCACGCCTTCTACCGCGACGTGATCGCGCTGCGCCGCAGCCATCCAGCCCTGCGCCGGGGCGACTTCGCGTGGCTGGCGCACAACGATGCGGCACAGACACTAGCTTTCAGCCGGACACTTGAGGAGCAGCACCTCGTCACCGTCATCAATCGTAGCGACATGACGCAGGCGATTCGCCTTCCAGCGGATGATTTGACGCCCGCGCAAGGCATGAAACCTGCTTACATCACGTCTGGATCGACAGATAATCTGGATTTACGATTCGAGAATACCCATTTTACGCTCACGCTCCCCCCACGCACCGGCGCTGTCCTCCACCGGACAGGCGTGGAGTAATTTAGTATGGGCGTAAGGATGGCTGGGAGCATGGTGTAGCTGTCTTTCCCAACCGACATGCCCATACATACAATCTCCCACCCTCCCACACACAAAAACATGCTAGACATTCAGAAGAAGCTCTCGAACACGTTCTACGTGCTCCTGACGCTCCCCGCGACAGCGATGGGTTTTGCGCTGTCGGTACAGATTGCAGCGCTGAGTTGGATCCTCAGCACGAAGTACCATCTGGAGATCGAGGAGATCGGGTTGGTGTGGGCTGCTGGACCGATTGCTGGGATCCTCGGCCAAGTCATCGTCGGCATCATCAGCGACAACGTGTGGTTCTGGGGCGGTAGGCGACGGCCGTTTATGTTGATCGGTGGGGTGCTGGCGGCGCTAATGCTGCTGGCGTTGCCCAACATCGATGTGATTTCTACGGCACTCGGCATCGATGGGATTCTCGGCGTCGCGATTATGGTGGCGCTTACGCTCGATCTGGCCATCAACGTCAGCTTTAACCCCACCCGCTCCGTCATTGCGGATGTGACGCCTGAAGGGGTGGAGCGTACCAAGGGTTACACATGGATGCAGACCGTCTCGGGCACGTTCGGGATGCTGGCTTACCTGATCGGTGCGGTCTTTGACAACTACATCCTGATCTACTTCGGTGCAGCACTCGTCCTGCTCTTCTCGATCATCCCGCCGTTCTTCATCACCGAACCGCGCGACCTGAACTGGGACAACGAAGACGATGAAGTCGCTCCGATGGATCCCACAGCGCGGCCCGATGCCGAGACGCTGCAAGACGACCTTGAAGTGTCGGCTTCGGCGGGAAGCAAGGCGTCGTTCAAAGAAGTCATGATGACGCTCCAGCCACTTTGGGGCTTCCTCCTGTACGCCACGTACGCCATCCCGAAGCGCGTCTTCGAGTATGACGTGTCACACTATTACGTCGAGATTTTCTGTTTCATCGTCACCGTTGTGTTCATCGCCAAGGCACTGATGCAGCGCGAGACGGGCAAATCGAAGGCCGAGGCTGGGCTGATTGGCTTCCAGAAGGTTTTGGCAGCGCACTCGTTCACGTGGATCGGCGTGCAGTCGATGTTCGTCTACATGTTCGCCTACATCCAGTATCGGATGCCAGATCTTGGTAGCGATGATGTAGGCCAGGTCATCAACATCAGCTTCCTCGTCCTCAACGGCGTGGCAGCGGTCCTGCCAGCCTTCGTGCTAGAGCCCATCACCGAGAAGATCGGGCGCGTGAAGACCCCCTTCCTCTGTATCGCCATCATGGCAGCGGGCTATGCGGGCATCTTTTTTATCGGCACCTCGCCCATCATTGTGTACGTGATGATGGCCATTGTCGGCGTTGGCTGGGCAGCGACAGTGAGCCTGCCGTTCGCCATCATGTCCCAGAAGGTCGACCAAGCCAAGATGGGCCTGTACATGGGTCTCTTCAACCTGTCTGTCGTGCTTCCGCAACTCGTCGCCAGCCTTGGCATTGGTGAGTTCATCGGGGCCGTCGAGAACAAGAGCCTCGTCTTTGCCGTCTGCGCCGGGACACTCGCTTTCTCTGCTGTCTCGTGGATGCTCGTCAAAGAAAACGAAGACGATGCCGTCGACGTGCCGATGGGCGGCGGGGGTGGACATTAGGAGATGGTGAATGGTAGATAGTGGATTGTAATGGTGTGGAGATCGTCAGCCTCCCATTCAGGTAGCCATGTGCCAAATGGTTTCTCCTATCGTAGTATCTAATATTGGGATTGCCCCAGATGGCGGATCTGTTCTCGTGGTTCTCGAAGATGTCAACCACGATAAGCTGACCTTGCTTTTCGATGGCAAGATTGGGAGTACGACGAGGGGGCGGTTGTTCGTTCTAGAGGATGAGCATACAGAGGTGCTTGTTGAGCGAGATAGTCCGCATGAACGGCAGATTGTCGAAATGCTTCGTCATGCTAGGTATGCTGGCACTACGGTTGATTGTGCCGATATAGTGGAGCGATGTATTGCTAGACTTCAAGCGATATAAACTGTCAAGG
>CAYYHN010000772.1:0-2732 GCA_964471245.1 uncultured Rhodothermaceae bacterium
TCGAACGCGCTGTGCTGGGCTTCATCGGCAACCGGCTCAACATCGCCGAACGTGGGTTCACCCGCCCACAACTCGATAGCTACCTCGCGAGCATCGGCCTAGCGCACGACCTGCGGCAAAACCTCCAGCACCTGTTAGCCGAATGCGACCAGATGCGCTTTGCCCCCATCGCGCCGGACCGTGCCACGATGGAAGCCGCCGCTGACCGCGCAGGTGGCCTCATCGTCGCCATCGACCAAGCCCTGCAAACTGCAAACCCGCCTACAGCATGATGTGTTTTGGGATGACTGGGCTGTTTGGAATGTTTAGGCCACGAAGACAGGAAGGCACAAAGGGTTTTAAGAAGCCTGCAGCCTCGAATTCCTACATGTCTAAGAAGGAACGTATCCAATCTAAGCGCATGCTAGCCAAACCTTTCGGCGCACTTCGTTCGCTTATAAGGACACGTGTGGCAAGTGAAAGCTTAATTCCAATTTTAGTGTCTTTGAGCCTTTGTGGCCTCCTCATCATCCTATCGCCTTTTGCAGCACACGCACAGCAGGAAGACGCGGTGCAAGCCTTTGAGGAAGGCAACCAGCGGTACAGCGAAGGCGCTTATGCGCTCGCACTCGAAGCCTACGAGCAAGCTTTAGCTGCCGGATATGCGAGCGGGGCGCTCTACTACAACATGGGCAATGCACATTTTCGCCAAGACGACATTGGGCAGGCCATCCTCCACTACGAGAAAGCCCGTCGTTTAATGCCAGACAATGCGGAATTGCTGCACAACCTTGGTATTGTACGGGCGCGCACACAAGACACGTTCTCGCAAGTCCCGACGCCGTTTTGGATACGTGGCTGGCGACTGCTCGTAGCAGCCGTACCACCTGCCAGTCTGCTCCTTCCGGGCTTACTGCTCTACCTCGTCGCCATTGCTCTTCTCGGTCACCGTATATGGACCCGTACACGCAACGCGTGGCATCGTCGCCTCCTTGCCGTGAGCAGTGGCCTTGGCATTGTACTCCTCCTCGTGGCGTTTGCCGCCTCGTGGGAACGTACCCGCCATGCAGAAGCTGTATTGCTCGATGCACAAGTTGACCTGCAAGAAGCACCTGAGTCCGAATCAGCCAGCGCCTTGACGATCCACGAAGGCCTCGTCGTCGACGTGTTGCAACGTAATGACCACTGGACCGAGGTGCGCCTGCCGAACGGTGTCACCGGATGGGTTCGTAGCGAGGCATTGGGGTTGATTTGAGCGATGAGAGCGTTCTAACCTTATCTCACCCAAACACCCCTGCACCCAACCTCCCACACTCAAACCTGCTTCATCAGCCGCATGATGATGCCGCCGTGTAAGCCTTCATGGAAAAGGTTGAAGGCAATCGATTCGTCTATGTTGTGGAGCGTGATGCCCGTGGACGTTGGATACGTTTGGTACGTTTCAAAACGGCCAGCAGCATAGTCCTCGGCAAGGCGGCCTGGCAGCTCAGTCAAGAGCGTCCGCACCTGTGTGATGTCGGGCGGCGTATCCCAGTCATGCGGCGAGGTGCCTTTGCGGCAGCCTGCCACCAAGTCGTCGTCGATGTACATGGGCAAACCAGACAGCTTGTAGTGCAGCAGTTGTTGCGTCACAACAAGGTGTGCGAGATTCCACAGGATGTTGTTGCCAGAACCGGGTGGTATCGTGTGGAGTTGTGCTTCGGAAAGGTCGGCTGTAAGACGGAGGACAAAGCCTCGCGTACGCTGGAGCGCCGTTACAGGCAGCATAGCATTGCACATGTAATGAGACAGAGGAAGCCGACAAGATACAGGCTGAATTAGGCTGAGCGAAACGCTTGATTGCATAGTCGCACCAATTTGCCCTGAATCAAGCCCAAAAAATCGTTTAACGTCGGTATATGCACCGTTGGTTAACCGTGTTACATGGTTGACATTTCGCAGGGCTGCGCGTAGGTTAGCGCAGTTTTACGGAAAGCGCTACCATTGCGATTGCGCAGGCACCTTAGCCTTTCCCGATCACTTGGGTGCTCCCACCAGCCCTTACCTAAAACCACGTGCGTACGCCGTTGTTAGGTGTCTTTAAACGTCCTGCCTTAACCCATCGCACTGTGCGCGCAGGCGACATCATCATGTACGCGTTTCCTCAATGTATAGGAGGTCTTATGCAAACAGCTAACAAAGCAAGCATCGTACTGGTGCTACTGGCCCTCTTGGTGACGCCTCTCGCGTGGGCCCAGAGTGCTACCTTAAGTGGTACCGTCACCGATGCCGACGACGGCGGCCCGCTCCCCGGTGCCAACGTGGTACTCGTCGGCACGACCTACGGTGCTGCTGCTAATATCGAAGGCGAATACAGCGTTGCTGGCATTCCCGCAGGCGACTACACGGTGCGTATCACGTACATCGGCTATCAAGAAACCGAGAGGGTGATTACGCTAGCTGCCGGAGAATCGCGCACGCTAGACATAGCGCTCACCCAAGCTGGCTTCGACCTGAATACGGTGGTTGTTACCGCATCGCGGCGACAGGAGAAGGCGTTGGATGCGCCAGCCTCCGTCTCCGTGCTGAGTGCAGAGAGCATTGCCCAAGACGTAGGGACCTCTTCGGTTGAGGCGCTGCGCAATACAACGGGTGTCGACATGGCCCAGACAGGGCTCGACCGTCGCGAAGTCGTGCTACGCGGGTTCAACAATGCGTTCTCAGGGGCGACATTTGTGCTCACGGATTACCGGCATGCAGCGGCCCCTTCGCTG
>CAYYHN010000773.1:0-2721 GCA_964471245.1 uncultured Rhodothermaceae bacterium
CGTTGTTGAAGATGCGGGCGCGGACGTTGCCGACATCGAGATACGCTTCCGCTTGTCCGGTTGGGCATTCGGTGGATTGGGCGTGTGCAAGCGATGCAGCACCAATCAGCAAAAGAACCGATGCAAACAAGAGGTGTATTGTCTTCATCGTCGCACCATGCGTCCAGTTGTAGTAGCCCGCCCAATGCTGAGACGGTAGATGTACACGCCCGGCGGCAAGCTGCTCGCTTCGAAAACAACCTCGTGCCTCCCCCTCGGCCGGATGCTATCGACGAGTGTGGTGACTTCTCGACCGAGCACGTCGTAGATAGTCAAACGCACCGGCTGCGGTTCGGGTACGTTGTAACGAATGACCGTGCGCTCATCGAAAGGATTCGGCGCGTTCTCTGCGTAGGCAAGTTCGGGTGGAGGTATCCATCGCCGATCTATGACCGCCGGTGCCAGTACTGTATCCGTGAGCAATCGAACGTGGTGCATCGCCTTGCGCAGCTCGGTGATGGAGCCGAGATTGCTCGTACCACGTGCCCAGACGAGGGCAATGAGGAGATCTTCCGTCGATCCCGGTTCCATACGAAACGGCCCCGTAGCCATCACGGCACGGCGATCTTGAGGAGCTACTGCTTGTGGCTGCGAGTCAAAATTTATTTCGCTCCAAAAAGCACTCTGAACTGGATCACCCGGAAATGCGAAGCTAGTCGGAATGTTCGAGAAATCACGTCCATTACCGCCATAGGTTAAGTACTGCCCATCACGCCAACGAGCACGCATGTAGTTGTAGTACTCTTGACCCTCCTGGGGGTCACAGGTCACACAGCCACCGTTGTTGTAATACGTAAACGCCGTCATCAGCATGCGTTCTCCTTCCTGATCGACCACACCATCACGATCATCATCAATGCCATTAGCTTCAGCGCGGGGACCTAGTAAAAAGCTCTTGCCTATTGCGGGCGGCGCAGCACCATAGCCTTCTCCACCTTCGTCATCATCGTCAGCATTGTAGTAATAACCCATCCAGAGCGTTGTATCCGAACCAACGTAGTCATCATCGAAGTTGCCGAGTTCACCATCCGTAAAGAGTGCCACATACGCAGAATCGAGCGGTGTATCGCCGCGATGGGTGAGTTGGTAGCGGTAGAACGTGGTCGTGCCTAACGTCCCTAGCACATCGAAGGCGAAGGCGCTCACGCGTGCTTCTAAGCCAATCGGTGGCGTACCCGTAGCTTCGTGCGTGCCGCCTGCGTCGTTCATCACCCACCACAACATCTGGTCGCCTAGCAACGCGGGGCGGTCACCATCACTGAGGTTGTAGTTGCCTGCGATGCCGTCGCCGTCGAGCACAGGTGCGCCGAGATGCACGGGCCACTCGCGTAGGTCGTCGGGGAGGAGGCCCGTGCGCTCATAGGCTTCGAGGTCTTCCCTGCTAATCGAGTAGATGCGGTCGAGCGCAGGGTTGCAGCTTGGGTTGCCAAAGGCATCCATCGGGCCGGGCCAAAACTCGTAGGGACCATAGCGACTCGCGGCCATGCGCAGTTCACCATTGACCAATCCACCCACCCAAAGCCCAGCGGCAAACATGCTGTTGATGCCGCTGCCTTTCGGCACTTCGTAGACGTGGGGCTCATTACGGGGCTCGCCGCGCCGCCAGAAAAGATTCCCATTGTTCAAAATGCGGGCGCGGACGTTGCCGACATCGAGATACGCTTCCGCTTGTCCAGTTGGGCATTCAGTGGGTTGGGCGTGCGTAAGCCAAGCCGAGCCGCCCAGCAGACATACGAATACAGCTACGCGTTGTAACAGGTGGGTCATGGGCGATGAGGGGTAGAGGAAACGGCCTACTTCACAATACGCATGACCCGCTCGCTGCCCCGCCAGAACTAAGGTGAATCGTCGCAGCACCGAGACAGACCGTTAGTACCTCAGCATCAACGGAAACACGCTTGGGGAAAAGCACGTCCGCTGCTTGCGGAAGCCCGTACGCTGAAGTACCTTTTTGAAAACCTTTTCATATCTTTCTGGATTGCCCCTATGGCTCGCCTCCTTCTCCTCGCTCTGGGCTGCTGCCTGACCTTTGCATCCACGGTGCACGCCCAACTCACGCCGCAAGCTGCTATCACGCAAATGGGGCGCGGTATCAACCTCGGCAATACGCTGGAACCGCCCTTCGAGAGCGGCTGGAATAACGGTCCCGCGCAAGAATACTACTTCGATGATTACGTCGCGGCAGGCTTCAAAACGGTGCGCATTCCCGTCCGCTGGGATGAGCACACCGCCGACACCGCACCCTACGCGGTCAATGCGGCGTGGATGGACCGCGTCGAGGAAGTCGTGGACTGGGCGCTGGCGCGCGACCTGTTCGTCATCCTCAATGCGCACCACGACGACTGGATCAAGCAGAACTACGCCAACCCAAGCATGCGCGACCGCTTCGATGCCATTTGGACGCAGGTTTCGGAACGGTTCCAAGGCAAGTCGGAGAAGCTCATGCTCGAGATCATCAACGAACCCAAGGGCCTGACTGTTGCGGAAGTCGATGACCTCAACGCCCGTGTCCTCGGCATCATCCGCCAGACCAACCCGACGCGCCTCGTCATCTATTCCGGAAACGAATACTCCAACGCCGAGCAACTCCTTACCGCTGCGATTCCCGATCCCAACGACGACTACCTGCTCGCCTATTACCATTCGTACGACCCGTGGAATTTCGCGGGGCTCGGGAACGGC
>CAYYHN010000774.1:0-2716 GCA_964471245.1 uncultured Rhodothermaceae bacterium
CAAGGCGGTCCGGATCACGTAACTACTATTCGCCATAAACTTCAGAGGGATAAGGAATGCTCGGATACGACTTCAGGCTCCACCACGACAAACTCCGCCCACAGATCGGCCTCCGAACTGCCGCCGATCCAGACATGAAAGGTACCGGGTTCGGTGATGCGTTGCATCTTCCGGTTGTAAAAAGCGAGGTCATCCGTGTGCAAATCGAACGAAACGGTCGTGTGCTCACCGGGCTTCAGCCGAATCTTCTGAAAGCCCTTGAGTTCCTTCACCGGGCGCGTCACGTTGCCCACCAAGTCGCGCACATACAACTGCGCAACCTCTTCTGCCTCGAACGCCCCCACGTTGGTCAACTCAGCGCTGATGGTTAGCGTCTCGCCTAACGCAATCGCCGACGCACTCATCTGCAAATTGGCGTAGGCAAACGCGCTGTACGAGAGGCCAAACCCAAACGGATAGAGCGGCTTGTAGCCTGCATCCAGATAGAACGAAGTGTTTCCCAATGAAAGCTGGTTGGCTCGTGGCTCAATGTCGTCAATGAGCCGAACGGTCTCGGGCGTCGGTGGGCGTCCGGTGTGCTTGTGCGCGTAGTAAATAGGAATCTGTCCCGTCATTTTGGGAAACGTGACGGGCAGCTTGCCGGACGGGGAGGCCTTTCCAAAAAGTAGGTCGGCGAGTGCGGGTCCAGCCATCGTGCCGGGGTGCCAAGCAAACAGCAGAGCGTCTACATCTTCAAGGATGGCCGAGAGCACGAGCGGACGACCAGCCATGACGACGAGCACGATGGGCTTGCTCACAGCGTTGCCGAGCGCGTGGATGAGCGCTTCCTGCGCGCCCGGTAGCCGGATGTCGGCGCGGCAGTGGGCTTCGCCGGAGAGAATTACCTCTTCGCCAAGAAACAGCACCACGGCGTCGGCGTGCTGCGCGGCTTCAATAGCCTCGGCGAATCCGTCTTGCTCGTGGCTTCGCGTCGTCTCAAGAGCGCGTACGTGGCGGATGTCCACCGTGTCGCCTACAGCCGCTTGGATCGCTTGGAGCGGCGTCTGGCTGTATTGCGGGTCGCCGTCGAAAATCCATGTGCCGAGCTGTTCGTACGGGTCGTCGGCCAACGGGCCAATCACAGCCAGAGACTGGAGGCGCGCTGGATTGAGTGGGAGCGTCTGGTGGTCGTTCTGAAGCAGGACGGCGCTTTCTAAGGCGGCTTGGTAGGCGGCCTGCAGATGGTCAGCGTTGGCGATAGCCGGGAAGTCGGAGGGATTGGTGTAGGGGTTGGCGAAGAGTCCGAGGCGGAACTTAATACGCAGGACATTGGCGACCATAGCATCGATCTGCGCCAGCGAAATCTTGCCTTCTTCGACAAGGCTGCGCAGGTGCGTGTCGTAGGTCGGACTTGCCATCTCCATGTCCAGTCCAGCGCTCGCGGCCTCAAACGCCGCTTCCTTGTCGTTGGCCGTCAGGCCATGCACCGAAAGCTCTTGGATCGAGGCCCAATCGCTGACGACAAAGCCGTCGAAGCCCCATTCCGTACGCAGGATTTGCTTGAGAAGCAGTTCGTTGGCGCTTGCCGGTACGCCGTTCAAGTCGCTGAACGATGTCATGAACGTCGCTACGCCAGCATCTAGCGCCGCTTTGAACGGCCGCAAATGCACGTTGCGCAGGGCGTGCTCGGGGATGTTCGTCGTGTTGTAGTCGCGCCCGCCCTCGCTCGCTCCATAGCCTGCGAAGTGTTTGGCGCAGGCCGCAATCGATCCGGGCGCGGCCAAGTCATCGCCTTGGAAGCCGCGTACCATCGCTTGCCCCAGCATGCTTGTCAGGTATGCATCTTCGCCTAGTGTTTCCGCCACCCGTCCCCAACGCGGATCGCGGCCGATATCGATCATTGGGGCGTACGTCCAGTTGACGCCCGATGCAGCAGCCTCCAGCGCAGCCACGCGTGCCCCGGTGTGAACGACCGCGGGGTTCCACGTAGCGGCTTGTCCGAGGGGAATGGGGAAGACTGTCTTGAAGCCGTGGATGACATCGCGTCCCGCCATCAGCGGGATGCCGAGCCGACTTTCTTCCTTGGCAATGCGCTGGAGTTCGTTGGCCGTCTCGACGTGTACCTCGTTCAGCACGCCTCCGATGCGGCCCTCGGCGATGGCACGCCGGAGCCAATGCGGAACGTGTCCGTCGGCGGCATTGATAAGGCAGAGTTGCCCGACTTTCTCATCGAGCGTCATCTGTGCCAACACCGCTTGAACGTCATCTTCTACGGTCTTTAGCATTGCTGTCGGAAGAGACATACTGAGGCCGATAGAGTCGAGACTAGAAAATGAGTATACAAAATACGCGGTAGGGCTTCGGCTTCCCTACCGCGTATCTCATGCAAGCTGTGGTGGCAGAACCTTGTAATGCTGCCAGCTTACGGCTAGCTGCCGATGTTCATGTGCAGGTACGTGCGGATCTCCCACTCGGAGCCATTTTCGGCGCCCGGCATCTCTGGATCACACGACAGGAAACCGTCTGCATCCGCCGTACGTCCTCCCGGGCAGAAGCGCGGCGAGAACTGGTCGAGCGACCGCCACGTGGCGCGGATCCCCATACGTGTTTGAGGGGCATCGAACCAGTCGGGGGTTCCGAGATTAAACGAAACGTCGCCGCTCAACTGCAGCGGGTACGTGAGGTTGAAGTCCCGGTGGTAGTCGAACGGACCCCAGTCGTTGAACTTCGCGAACGC
>CAYYHN010000775.1:0-2715 GCA_964471245.1 uncultured Rhodothermaceae bacterium
GCTACACAGTACGTCGCGGGTGTGCTTGTCGAGTGGTGTGTGGTCGAGCTGCGTTCGCATGGCCCGCCGCGTACGACTTGTCCAGCCACCTGCGGTGAAGGCTGCTTCAATGTGTGCCCAAAGGTGTTCCATGCGATGCAGAAAGGGTCAGGTATGCCAAAACGGATGCCGGAAGATACACCGTGGCATGCCTGCTTACACATCACGGGACTTCATAAAACACGAGGGCAGCTTTGTTGAGGTCGTATACGCCGAAATCCTTGGTGCCCCATGGCTTGGCGGCTAGGGGACTCGCCACGATGCCTTGCGCTTGGTATTCGTCGTGCAACGCCTCAATGTCTTGCACTTCTATGCGAATCAGCGGCATGGTAGGCGCTTCGTCAGGTCCAATCGTCTGCAAATGAAGGCAGAGACCGTCGCGGCAGACGCCTGCGTAGGAAGGCACGCCATCAGGTCCAGATGCATCGTCGAACGACTTCCTAAAACCTAGGCGCTCGGTGTAGTAGGCCAAGGCCGCTGCCATGTCTCGTACGGGAATAACGGGGTTAAAGGCACACAGTTTGGTCATACGTTCAGCAAAGTCGATGATATAGGACGCTACATGGTGAAGAACGCCCCCTAGCATGCCGACGGTGTGTCATGGTGTGCTTATTTAGCCCCTAAAGTTGCATAGGCCTACTTCAGCCAAATGCATCCACGCTGCGATAAGCGGCAATGAGCGCGGCCTCGCCGTCTTTTCCGGGCTGAGCATTGCCATGTTCCATGCCAACGATGCCGTCGAAGCCTTTGCTGTGGATGTGCTTGAAGACATTCAGGTAGTTGATCTCCCCGGTCGTTGGCTCCTTGCGGCCGGGGTTGTCGCCGACTTGGAAATAAGCGATCTCATCCCAAGCAGCATCGATGTTCGGGATGAGGTTGCCCTCGGTGATCTGCTGGTGATAGACATCGTTCAGGATCTTGCAGGCGGGGCTGTCGACGGCTTTGCAGATGGCGTGGGCTTGGGGGATTTCAGTCAGGAACAGGCCGGGGTGATCGCGGAAGTTGAGCGGTTCGAGCACCATGACGAGGCCGTGGGGCTCTAGGATGGCACTGGCCTGCTTGAGGCTTTCGATGACGTTGGCGGTCTGGTAGCCCATGTCGAGCCGCAAGTCCACGTGCCCCGGTACCACGGTCATCCACGTCGCATTGACGCGCTTAGCAACTTCGACAGATTCGCGGATGTGCGCTAGAAATTCCTCGCGCCAATCGGACTTGCCGCTGGCTAGGTTCGGCTCTTGCCAGTAGATCTTGTGCGCCACGAAGACGCCCATCTGCATACCGTGCCGTGCCATCGTTTGCGCGATGCGTTCTTGCAAAGCCACATCGCGTCCCTTCATGCCGTTGTCTTCTAGCGCCCGGAAGCCTTGCTCGGCCATGAAGTCGAGTTGCGCGATGGGGTCGTCGCCTGCGTGGTGCTTGAACATGCCGAAGTGTGGGGCATAGTTCAGGTTGAACGGGGTCGTCGGTTGAGCTACGAGGATGGAAGTAAGGCTTACCAGCGGCATGGCCGCTGCAGCTGTGCCAGCTTGAAGGAAGGAGCGTCGGTTCATCATCGGGGCGCTTCGTTGGGGGATGGCGGGGGCACATCGGGTGGAAAGAAGGAGGCGTGGATTTCGGTTTCCCTCGACAAGATAGCACGCCCAGCCGCTTCGCCCAAGACGCTAAGCGCCGACGCCCACGCATCGGCAACCATCGCCGTGGGTGCGTGCACAGTGACGGCGGTCCGATGGGTGACGCCAAGGCCCGTCGTGGGGTCGACGATGTGGGAATAGCGCACGCCGTCGACTTCGATGTGGCGGTAGGTATCGCCCGAGGTCGCAAGCGCGGCATGTACGAGCGGCACGGTCTGGTTCGGCATCGCTACGGTCCAGCCTTCGGTGCCCGGCGGTGGGGCACCGGCCACGACATCACCGCCGAGATCGACGAGCGCGTGTGGCTGGCCATATGCTTTCAGCACGGTCAGTGCTTCGTCAGCAATGTAGCCCTTGGCAATGCCGCCGAGGTCGAGTCGCATGCCAGGCTGCGTGAGGCGAACGGTCTTTGTCGCAGAATCCAGCACCATGTTTGGGTACCCGACTGAGCGTCTGGCTTCCGTCAAGCGGTCTGGGGGCGGCAACACCTGACGCCGAAAAGCCCAGCGCCAGAGCTTCGTCACGGGACCAACCGTCACATCGAATGCGCCGTTGGTGCGTGCGGCCATACGCTGTGCGGCAACGAGGACAGCCCACAAGTCATCGCTCACCGACAAGCGGTTCAGTTCGCTCTCGGCCAAGTAATCGCTCAGGATCGCATTCAACGTGTCGATGCGTGCCCAAGTGGCAGCAGCCGCACGGTTGGCAGCCACGCTATCCGGCGCAAAAAAGACGAGCCGTGCCGTTGTGCCTAGCTTGGGCGCTTCGTACGCAAACCGCTGCAACGTCTGCGCATGGGCGAGAGAAACGCTCAGCGCCAACACGAGAACGCTCAGGACAAATAAGGTCCTCCTCCTTACACAAGAGGGGAAACGCATACGTTCACATTTGTGCATGCCATTGGTGGCCGAATGCTCAGCCTTACGAACTCATCATCCCATCGCCGGGCATAGGCACGGGGTAGGTGCCATCGGCGTTGGGGACGACAGGCGGCATGACATCCCAGCCGAGCGTGGTCGGGACGAGCGTCTCGGTTGAAGCGAGG
>CAYYHN010000776.1:0-2714 GCA_964471245.1 uncultured Rhodothermaceae bacterium
TGATGGGGGGAGCCCAAGTACTACATCAACGGTGATGCCGAATGACCTCGTGAGTCGGCAGTTTTTTTCACCTTCTGCAAGCGAGGTCTTCGAAGGCTACGGGCGCTCGGTTGCCGTTCAAGGCAATCTGGCCCTGGTTAGCGCCGCTACAAATAAGGGGGATTCCGAGCTCTATACATATGTATTTGACGAAGGCAATCAAACGTGGGCCGAGAACGATGTGATCTCATTCTCAAGCGAAGGTGTGGGCTTTTCGCTCGACATAAGTGAAGGGTATGCCTTGGTTGGTGCGGGCCTTGGTGGGGCCTATTTCTACGAGCACAACGGCGAAGCACTTACCTTCACACAGGTCGTGAATGATCCAGGATGGTACGTGGGCATTGACGACGAATATGCGATCACGGGCGATCCTTTCCAAAGCAACTTCTCCGGACGCGCGCGCATCTATAAACGCGATGGGACGACATGGAGCGTACAGGCCGTACTCAACAACCCGGGCGTTCCGGGTACAGGTGACAACTTCGGTCGGTCCGTCGCCATTAAAGGCGACTACGCATTCGTTGGAGCAAACCGTGTCAACGACGCTCAGGGCGCAGTCTATGTCTACAAACGCTCGGGGACATCGTGGCTTTTGGAAACCACACTCACACCTTCCGATCCCGTCGACGACGATTGGTTTGGGTATAGCGTCGCTTCCGATGGCGAGCATCTAATTGTGGGCGCGTTGCAAGATTATTTTCCAACGACTGCACCGGGGAAAGCCTATGTGTTTGGACGTGACGAAGACGGGGTATGGCAAGAGCAAGCACGTTTGTCACCCGAGGGGGGAAACCCAGAAGACTTCTTTGGCTGGTCGGTCGATATCGATGGCGAATATGCCGTCGTAGGTTCTCAGTGGTACGATGGTTTAGCTGACAATGCGGGCGCAGTCTATGTGTATCGAAAGGCCGACGGCGTTTGGCGGGAAGACACTCGGTTGCTGCCTGGTTTCAGCGAAGGGAATCCGAACCAAACGTTGGGTGAGCAAATGGGCTCGGATGTCGCGGTCTCAGGGGCGAACGCCTTAAGTGGAGCCCAATATGCCAACAGTAGAGAAGGGGCCGTATATATCCAACGGTTGCTCCTCGCGCCCAATAGCATTGTAGCTTCCGACGGCGAATACGATGGACGCGTCCAAGTGCGCTGGAATGATACCAACGTCTACGAAGATGGCTACAACATCTACCGCCGGGACGCCAATGGCACCTTGCAACTCGTTGGGACGACCGAAACAAATACAGAGCTGTTTGATGACTTCTCGGCGGAAGCAGGAGGCGCGTACACCTACTGTGTCGCAGCATTCGGGGTCGACAACGAAGTATTTGGCAGCAAGCTCAATGAATCCCTCCGCGCTTGTGACACGGGGTGGCGGCCGCCCAACGGGGCCATCAGCGGTCGCATCGCCGCGCGGGCTGGTGGAGGCACCCGCGACGCCACCGTCTGCCTCGCGCCCGATCCCAACCGAGGGCTCTTGCTCGACGGCGTGGGCGGCCATGTACGCGTCGAAGACGCGGTGTTTCCGGGGGATGTCCTTACGGCCTTTACTGCGTCGTTCTGGATGCGCAGCAGCGATGTCAACAATGATGGCACGCCCTTTTCGTACGCGAACGCCAAGGATGCCGAGGGTGACAACGACAACACCATTCTCCTCTTCGATTACAGCGACTTTAGGTTGGCGATCGATCAGAGCTCGACGGTGACCACGGGTGTGGCGGCCAACGATGGGGCGTGGCATCATATCGCGCTGACGTGGCAAAGTAGTGACGGGGCGTATGTGCTCTACAAAGACGGCGTGCCAGCAGCCTCTGGGACGCTGGCGGCTGGCGCTTCGCTTCCAGCTGGCGGCATCCTCGTCTTTGGGCAAGAGCAGGACGCCTTTGGCGGCGAATTCAGCACCGCACAAGCCTTCAATGGGTCGATGGACGAGATGCGCTTGTGGAACCGCGTGCGCAGCCAAGCTGAGGTCCAAGGCGACATGATGCGGCGGCTCCACGGCGACGAGATCGGACTGATCGGCTACTGGCCCTTCGACGAAGGCACCCGCGAGGTGGCCGCCGACCAGACGGGGAATCACAACGGCCTGCTCGTGGACGGTGCGTTCTGGACGGACAGCGGCGCCTTCGACGTGTGTGCCACAACAGACGAAAACGGCAACTTCGCACTCAACGACATCCGCTACGGCAACGAGACCGAGTTTAGCGTGCAGCCCATGCTCGAAGGACGGACCTTCGCTCCTGCTGCCCAGACGGTTGTGCTCAACCCCAACAGTCCGGTCCAGAATCAAGCCGACTTCAGCGACCAAACGGCCTTTACAGTGACCGGGGTGGTGCAGTTCGAGAATACCGAGTGCCCCGTGCCGGATGTCGAGCTCTTTCTCAACGAAGGCGAGCAAGATGGCGGGCTGCGTGCCCAAACCGAAGTCGATGGGACCTACAGCATCACCGTCGATCCCTCGGTGGATGCGGCCGATGTCCGCCGCATCCGGCCCAGCTTCACCAACCCGAACGACAACAGCGACACGCATACGTTTGCGCCTGCCAAAGTCATACTGCTGGCCGACGAAGACAAGTTCAATATCAACTTTGTCAATCGGAAGAAGCGGGTGCTCGAAGGCTACTACGGCGGTAGCTGCCACACCGACATCGGCTCGGCCCACGTGCGCATCTTCACCGAGC
>CAYYHN010000777.1:0-2705 GCA_964471245.1 uncultured Rhodothermaceae bacterium
CCTCGGCTGCCGCATGACGACGCCTGCTGCTTCCGATATCAAAGCCGCCGTCCGCTCCGTCGATTTGACGCGCCGCTTTGGCACCTTCACGGCTGTCGACCGCATCACGTTCGAGGTTGCCCCCGGCGAAGTCTTCGGCTTCCTCGGCGCAAACGGTGCGGGCAAGACAACGGCCATCAAGATGCTCACCGGCCTGCTTGCTCCATCCGACGGCGACGCGTGGGTAGCGGGCTACCACGTCGGTGACGACCCCGACGAAGTGAAGCGCCGCATCGGCTACATGAGCCAGCGGTTTGCGCTCTACGACGACCTGACGGTGGCCGAAAACGTGCGATTCTACGGCGGTGTCTACGGCCTGCGCGGCCGCGAACTGCGCGAGCGGCGGCGTGCGATGCTGTCGCGGCTCGGCTTCGAGGACCTCGCAAGCGAGCGCGTCGGGCGGCTGCCGCTGGGGTGGAAGCAGAAGCTCGCCTTCTCGGTGGCGCTGCTGCACGAGCCCGCCGTCGTTTTCCTCGACGAACCGACGGGCGGCGTCGACCCCGTCACGCGGCGACAGTTCTGGGAGTTGATCTACGAAGCCGCCGCCCGTGGCGTGACGGTGTTCGTGACGACCCACTACATGGACGAGGCCGAATACTGTGACCGTGTCTCGATCATGGTTACGGGTAAAATCGCCGCCATTGGCCCCCCCGCCGCCGTCAAGGCCGATTTCAATGCTGACTCGATCGACGAGGTGTTCATGCGCCTCGTCCGTCCCCAATCCTGAGCCCCGATGGGAACGTTTTATAGCTTCGTCCGCAAAGAGACGCGCCACATCCTGCGCGACCGGCAGACGCTGACCGTGCTACTGCTCCTGCCTGTGGTGATGGTGCTGCTGTTCGGCTTCGCGATCCGCACCGACGTGCAGGACGTCCGCATCGTCATCGCCGACCCATCGAACGATGCGCGTAGCGCCGAGCTCATCCGCAAGCTCTACGCGACACCTTCGCTTGCCCCCGTCGCCGTCGTGCCGACCACGCACAACGTGGAGGCAATGCTGCGGCGCGGCGACGCCGACGCGGCCTTGCTCCTTCCCGACGACTTCGCCCGGCAGTTCGCCCGCGGTAACGCCGACGTGATGATCCTCACCGACGGCACTAACGCCAACTTCGCGCAGAGCATCGAGGGATACATCCGCGCCGTGGTGCAAGGCTGGCAGGCCGAGATCAGCGGCGGGCAGCCGCTCATCCAAACGACCACGCGCATGCGGTTCAACCCGACGCTGGCGAGCGAAAACCTATTCGTGCCTGGCCTGCTCGCGTTTGTGCTCACGCTCGTCTCAGCACTGATGACAGCGATCTCGATTGCCAAAGAGAAAGAGACGGGGACGTTGGAGTTGCTGCTTGTCTCGCCGCTGAAGCCGCTACAAATTGTCGTCGGCAAAGTCGCGCCGTATCTGTTGCTCGCATTCATCAACGCCGTGACGACGCTCGTGGTGGCGTGGCTGGCGTTTCGCGTACCGTTCAACGGGAGCCTGCTGCTGCTGCTCGCCACGTCGCTGCTGTACGTGCTCGTCGCCCTCGCCCTCGGCGTGCTGATCTCGACAAAAGCCCCCGACCAGCGCACGGCCATGCTCACCACCCTGCTCGGCCTGCTCATGCCAACGCTCATCCTCTCAGGCTTCATCTTCCCGATTGCCAGCATGCCTGGTTGGCTCCAGCCTGCGACCAACATCGTGCCCGCCACGTGGTTCATCATCATCGTTCGCGGCATCATGCTAAAAGGCATTGGGCTGGCCCTGCTGTGGAAAGAGGTGCTCGTGCTCGTCGGCATGGCCGTCATCCTCCTCGTCATCAGCGCCCGCACCTTCCCGGACCGGATTGAGCAGTGATTTCTTTTCAATGTCGTCATTCCCGCGCAGGCGAGAATCTAGGCTGAAAACTAAAAAAGGGCGAATGCGAACCCGCTAGCAATTCCATAAAAGAAAGGAGCTCCCAATAAAAGCCATGCTAGCGGGCAGGTCTTGCACCCTACTCCCGCTGGTGCCCTAGATGCCCGCCTGCGCGGGCATGACGGCCATTAAGGTTGATAACTTTTCCCGTTCACACCCATGCACACCATCCGCCTGATTATCCAGAAAGAGACGCTGCAGGTGCTGCGCGACAAACGCATGCTCTTGCAGATCTTCCTGCCGCCGCTGCTGCAACTGTTGATCCTCGCGCAGGCGATGACGTACGAAGTGCACCGCACCGACCTCGTCCTCGTCGACGCCGACCGGACGCAGGCGGCACGAGCGCTGGTGCAGGCGTTTACCGCGTCCGGTCGCTTCGCCATCGTGCAGCACACGCTCGACACCAACGCCGCCGACGAAGCACTGCTGACGCGTTCGGCGCAGGCCGTGCTGCGCATCCCAGAAGGCTTCGAGCGCGACCTGCGCCGGGGCCAGTCACCGACGTTGCAATTGGTCCTCAACGCCGAGGATGGCGCGGCAGCAGGCGTTGTGCAAGGCTACGCCAGCCAGATCATCACCCAGTTTGCCCGCACCGAGGCCCGGCAACTCATCCCATCGGCCCAGTTGGTTACCGCCGAAGCTGCGCCGCCGGGTGTCACCATCCGAACGCGCAAGCTGTACAACGCCGAGGGCCGTTACCTTGCCTACATGGCTATTGGGCTGCTCGCCTCCCTCGTGACGATCGTGGGCATCCTGCTGGCCTCACAGAACATCG
>CAYYHN010000778.1:0-2693 GCA_964471245.1 uncultured Rhodothermaceae bacterium
CGCTACGTGCAGACGACGCCGTCGGCACACAACCGAGGGCTTGATGGGCGGGGGGCGAACCTGCCGGAGATCTGGCAAACCGAGGGCGGGCGCGACCTCTACCGCAAGTACGACGGCTTCGGCGACCTTGCCAACCTCGACTGGGACAACGACGACCTGCAAGCCGAAATCCTCGACGTGATGGCCTATTGGGTCAACGAGTTCGATATTGATGGCTGGCGGCTGGACGTGTACTGGGGGCCGTGGCGCAAGTATGGGCCGGAGCGATTCGGCACGCCGATTCGCCAGCACATGCGCCGCCTCAAACCCGATCAGTGGTTGCTCGGCGAGATCAATGGCACGGGCAGCGGTACGGATGTCTACTACGCGGACACCGACCTCGGAGCAAACGGCCAAGGCGGTCTCGATGCCGCCTACGATTGGGGCTTCTACTTTGGCGGCATCCGTGGCACCTACGGCGATGTGCGCAACTACAATAGCGTGGCTCGTAACGGCGACTTCTGGCCTGGCCCAAACGCGCGCTACTTCCGCTTCCTCGAAAACCACGACGAGCCGCGCATTGTCAAGCAAGTCGGCGGCAACCTCGATCGCATCTTGCCGCTGACGACGTTCTTGATGACCACGACCGGCATCCCTATGGTCTACCACGGCCAAGAAGTGGCCTTCGGGCAAGGAAGTGGCGACACGCGGCGCACGCCCGTCAGTTGGGCGACGGATCGCAACGCCGAATTCGCGCGGCACTATCAGATTCTGTCGCATGCGCGGGCACAGCTTCCGGCGCTGGGCACGCAGGACATCGAAGTGCTGACCGTGCGTGATGGCCGCTACAATTACGTCCGCCCGTACCTCGATCAGAATGTGGTGGTCGTCACGAATTTCTCCGAGGAGGTCATCGAGATCAATCTAAACCCGACAGCCCAACTCGAACTGAGTACGGACGGCCCGGTCACGTACCACGACATCCTCGCGGACACGTCGTATGTGTCGATCGATGGCTTCGCCGCCACACTCGCCCCGCATGGCTCAGCCGTTTATATCGCCGGAGACGCGAGCATCTTCACCGTGCCCGAATTACCTGCCCTTCCGTTCGGCGCGGTCTATACGTCGAATGAAGCCGTCGCTGACGTGCCCGAGACCTTCCGCCTCGACGCTAACTATCCCAACCCATTCAACCCGACGACTACGATCCAGTACGCGTTGCCGACTAGCAGCTCGGTGCGTCTTGCCGTCTACGACCTCCTCGGCCGCGAAGTCGCTGTCCTCGCCGACGGCCTCCGCACGGCTGGACGCCACACCGTCACCTTCGACGCTCGCACCCTCGCCAGCGGCCTCTACCTCTACCGCCTCGAAGCTGGAGGGCAAGTGCAGCAGCGAACGATGGTGTTGGTGAAGTGAGTGCGCGGATCGCACAGTGTGGATGGGAGATGGTAGATTGTGAATGGTGGAGGGGGAAACTTAGCTTAGAGCGAATCGAGGTACTGCTATGGACTTGCAGGATGCTGCGGACCGCTTGGTTAAGCGGATCGAAGACGAAGTAGATGGCGCGGATGCCTTCTTCTCGCTCATCACGGTTGACCGCGGTACAGACGAGTATTTCATCCGGGCGAATGAGCAGGGACTGCAATTGTTGGCAGCAGAACTGCTCAAGGCTTCATTCCGTGTACAAGAGGTGATCGAAGATGAGGAGCAAACACTCATTTCATTGGATGGAATCGGTTCATGGTGGTCAGATGGCGATATCTTTATCGATTATGTCGAGCCTGTGCTGAAGTCAGGTGAGGCCGCTCCGACTGTGGAGTCTGAGCCGACTTGGATTCACATGGCAGCCCCATGGGGATGTTTGATTCTTGTCGTCGGAGTTATCGTGTTAGCTGTTATCGGTTTACTAGCCGTCTTCGGTGTAGTATGAGACAAGCTAATTTCTATAATAGTTTTAGGGCGAATTCTAGTGCGTGAATCTGATAACACGAACATCATGAGTCGATTTATTGGTCTAGTGCTTGTTCTCCTCGCTGCCTGCACCGAGCCGAATGCCTCCACCTTATCGCCAGCTTCCTTGCCGATGGGAACAGGCTCGAACGTGCCTGACTGGGCAGCGGATGCGGTGTTCTATCAGATCTTTCCCGAGCGGTTTGCTAACGGCGACCCAAACAACGAGCCCACGCGCGAGACGCTGGAGTACGAGGCCAACGTACCGGAGAACTGGGCGATCACACCGTGGACGGGCGACTGGTACGCGCAAGCCGAATGGGAGGCTGGGCGCGGCGATTTCTACCATAGCGTCACGCGGCGGCGCTATGGCGGCGACTTGCAAGGCGTCATCGATCGGCTCGACTATTTGCAGGCGCTCGGCGTCAACACGCTGTACTTCAACCCGGTCTTCTGGGCGCGGTCGATGCACAAGTACGACGGCAACTCGTTCCACCACATCGACCCGTACTTCGGCCCCGATCCTGAGGGTGACCTCGCGCTGATTGCTGCTGAAGACCCCTCGGATCCCGCCGAATGGGTGTGGACGAGCGCCGACCGGTTATTTTTAACACTGATCGAGGAAGCGCATGCGCGCGGCTTACGCGTGGTTATCGACGGCGTGTTCAATCATACCGGACGCGACTTTTTTGCCTTTGCCGACGTGCGTGCCCGGCAGCAGGACTCGCCGTACCGCGACTGGTTTAATGTAGTTGCCTTCGATG
>CAYYHN010000779.1:0-1477 GCA_964471245.1 uncultured Rhodothermaceae bacterium
GTCGAGGAGGGCTGGAAAACGCCTTGGTTTCCTTGACGCTTCGTCTCGCCCACTCAACCCAAGTTCTGACCGATGGTTTAAAGTTGGGTTAAATATCCTGTGTTCGCCCGAGATCTGCATGCATCCCCGACGTTTCTCTTGGCTGTTGCCCATCGTGCTCGCCGTCTTGTGCGGGTCTGCCTGCCAGCAGCCAGTCGACTCCACCACTGTTGGCGTTCAGCCTATAGCGCTTGAGCAAGATCCTGCATCGGCTCCCATCGTCTACACCGAGCCACGGACGGCAAGCAAACGCATCGCCATCACCCTCGACGATGCGCCGCTCATGCGCTTCCATTCGCACCCATCTGATTGGCACCGTACGCTCGTTATTGACAGCCTCCATCAAGCCTTGGCAAGGCATCGGGCACCGGCTACGGCCTTTGTGATAGGAAGCTTGGTCGAGGAAGAGGCTGGTGCTGCGTTGATGCGGTATTGGATGGAAAAAGGTATCCAGATTGGAAATCACTCGATGACGCACCGAGACTTTGGGACGCTCTCCGTCGAGGAAGGCCGGGAGGAGATTTCCGAAGCGCAAAACGTCTTGGCTCCGTTGGCCGCTGAATTTCAAACGCCGCTGCGGTATTTCCGCTTTCCTCGGCTTTCCGAAGGGGCCACCGCCGAGGCTAAAGAAGCATGGCTGACGCATCTCAATGAGGTTGGGTTAACGAACGCCCGTGTCACGATCTCGCACGATGACTGGTCGTTCGACGAGCGCTACATGGCGGCAGAGCTTGCGGAAGACTGGGCCTTACGTTACGAGATTGGACAGGAATACATGGCGCATGTTCAAGAGGCTATCGCGTATTGGGAAGCCGAAGCCGAGCGTATGTTTGAGCGGCCTGTGAACCACGTCATCCTGTTCCACGCCAACCGCATCAACCGCGATTACCTTGGTCAGATTCTTACGCTGTTAATGGACGAAGGCTACAGCTTTATTACGTTGGATGAAGCCTACCAAGACCCACTGTATCAAGCGCGAGATCAATGGGTTTCTACAGAAGGGACGTCGTTCTTGGAGAACATTAAACAGACCCGCATGCAACAAGCCGAAGCGTCTGTGGTTGATTCGAGCCGAGTAGACGGAAGCTGAACGAATCACCACCCAGATGTTGGATTTATTCTTCAAGCAGTATGGTTCGGGCGAGCCACTGGTTGTGCTGCATGGATTGCTTGGCGCAAGCGGGAATTGGCACACCTTAGCACGCAACGTATTCGGCGAACACTTCGAAGTGTTTACGCTCGATCAGCGCAACCACGGCCGCTCGCCCCACACCGACGTGTTTCATTACGAAGCGATGGCCGATGATGTGTACGGCTTCATGCGGCAGCATGGCTTGCCGTCGGCGCACTTGCTGGGGCATTCGATGGGAGGGAAGACGGCCATGCACGTCGCCATGATGTACCCGGAGCACGTAGAGCGGCTCATTGTGGTTGACAT
>CAYYHN010000779.1:1487-2681 GCA_964471245.1 uncultured Rhodothermaceae bacterium
GCGCCGCGCACGTACCAACCACGTCACACGGCTTTGCTCAATGCCTTGCGCGCACTTGACCTCGATACCTTGGGCCACCGGCGTGCCGTCGATGCAGCGTTAGCATCAGCCATTCCAGACATTGGCGTTCGGCAATTCCTCCTCAAGAATCTGGCTACGCATCCGAATGGTGCGTTGAGCTGGAAAATGAATCTTAAGGTGATCCATCAAACATATCCGGCCATCAATGTGGCGCTTCCTAAAGGCAGTGTATTCGAGAATCCCACCTTGTTTATTCGTGGTGGGCAATCAACCTATATCGTTGATGACGATTGGCCTTTGATCGAAACACACTTTCCTGCGGCAGAATTGATCACGGTCCCAGAAGCAGGCCACTGGGTGCATGCGGAAGCACCACTAGCGCTTGCGGAAGCCGTGCTCGACTTCTTGGGGTGATTCCGCAGAGCGCATAGGATAGACAACGGCGATCAGCTAGCCTTTAAGAGTCCTGAGCAGCGAGGAAGTGAAAGGCTAAGGAGTCAGCGAGAGGAGAAATGTCTGCACTGCTGCGGTTCGTAAGGATGACGATGGTGAGTTGAGCATCAGGATACCGTTGCATGACGTTGCGAAAGCCGCTTGTGCTTCCGGTATGATGTAGGCGGCGATGGTCCGCAAGTGAGTCGATCCGCCAACCCATGCCGTAGCTGTTCAGATGAGGCGTCCATGCGAGTTGAAGTAAGCTGTCGGAGAGGATCAGGTCTGAATACAGCACAGCATCCCATCGTTTGAGGTCATCCAATGAACTGTAGATACCGCCATCGCCAAGCACAGCGCTGTAGATGCTCTGGTCTGTGAACGCGATACTATCATCTGTTACAGTGTATCCAAATGCGCGGTTTGAGATCGTGGAGATGCCGTCTTCAAACGCAACAGATCGCGTCATATCGGTGGGTTGAAAGATGTGCTCGTCCAGATAATCCGCGAACGATTGACCGCTTGCTGCTTCGACGAGGAGCGCAAGGAGCGCATACCCCGAATTGCTGTAGCGGTAAGACGTCCCAGGCGCAAAGTAGGTGCTATCTACGGCACGCATGTAGGTTAACACATCCTTGTCCTTCACTTGGATGGTGGCCGTGTCGGGAACCAATGACTCGTAGGCAAGCAGACCTGAGGTGTGATGCAGCAACTGCCGAACGGTGATGGCTTGGCCGTAGG
>CAYYHN010000780.1:0-2679 GCA_964471245.1 uncultured Rhodothermaceae bacterium
CACTGATCTCTCTCACGCTCGTCATGACTTTGCCACTGTCGGCAAGTGCTTGCTTTGTGACCACCCACAGGCGGGGTGCATCCCGCCACCCGCGCTGCAGCAGCGCTTGCAACATCGTGGTAAGCCACACGACGGTATTCGAGGCGGTAGGGACAGCTTCATCCGCTACGTCACTGGTCAGCATGGCTGGCTGCGTCCAGCGAAACACGATCCCTTCGCAAGGCAGCTCGCTTACCTGAACGGCTTGAAACACTTGCTCAAGATCGCCTAGTTGATCAGGACGCACGGTGAAGCGGGTATTGTTTCGGCCAAAGGCCTCCCCTTGCCCGACGAACCAGCACGTGCGCCGTTGATGCGCGAGTCCTTCTAGGAACGCAGCGTTTTCTGTCTCCGCGTCACCAAAGATCAGCCATAGCCCTTGCTGAGGAGTTGGCTGCGTTGGTTCGAGCGGCTTTTCCTGCCAAAGGAGCGTGTAGAGCAGCCCGTGGTCCTCTGGCGCCGCCGGAGCCTGAAGCGGATGGAGTGCCAGCCCTTCAATATGTAGGACCGGCTGATCGTTCGCATCGACCAAAAGGGCATCGCCTACGTGTGCAGGATGCGCACCATTCGATTCCAGCGTGGACCGTGCATGAGCTGTCGCACCAATCCCTTCAGCCGCAAGCAGCGTAAGCCGATGCAAACGATGCGGGACGAAGGCTCCCGTAGTCGCATCAGCCGCAAGGCTCGCCCCAATGGCTTGGAAACAGCTATCGAGTAGCGGTGGCCACAATGATTGTGCAGCGTGCGGATGGGGTTTGAGGTCAGCCGTAACGCCCGTTGCTCCTGTTGCCAGCCGCTCAATCTGTTGGAAGCCTGGCCCGTACGTGAGGCCGCGTTGCGCCAGCGTCTCGTAAAATGCTGCACTGGGTTGGCGCTCCGTCGTGATTGGTGGCGGCTGGAACGCATGGCTCGTTTGCTGCTCGGCATCCAGATAGAGTGTCCCGGTGACGAGCGGAGTATGTAGTGATGTTACATTGACGACACGAAACCCAAAGCCGTCATTTGCGACGGGTTCTAGCCGAACTTGGAGGGTCGCAGGTTCATCGTCTGCTAGGAGTAGCGGCTTGGCGAACGTGACGTCTTCAAAACAGGTAGGCGTTCCTGCATAGACGTGCTGAGCTGCAGCTTGCACGAGTGCCAGATAGCCTGCGGCAGGAAACACACAGGTGCCTTCAAGTTGATGGTCGCGCAAATAGGGATGACTCGCAAGCGAGATCGTCGTTTCCCACAAGTAGCCGTCGGTGAGAGATGGCGCGTGTACAGCTTGTCCGGTGAACATGTTTGGCTTCGCTTCGCCAGCGCCAAGATGCGTTTGTGCAAGCGGTGCATCATCGACCCAATAGCGTTGACGCTGCCACGCATAAGGTGGTAGCGAGACAACCGATCCGCGTGGCTGGATAGCCGACCAGTCAACGTCGTGACCTGCTGCATAGAGATGCGCTACGGTTTTCAGCAAGGTCGACCGCGCTCCTTGTCTACGATGCCCCGTAGGCAACACGAGCGACGCACGACCTGCGCTTTGACTGATGGCGTGCAGGTGCGTTTGCAGCACCGGATGCGGACCAATCTCTACAAACGTGTCGATGCCGTCGGCCAAGAGGGCTTGAATGGCAGGGGAAAAGCGCACGGTTTCGCGCAACTGCTGCTGCCAGTAAGACGTGTCGAGTAGCGTATCTTCGCGCCGGGAGCCTGTTAGCGTCGAGTAAAACGGTACGGTCGCTGGTTGGGGGCGAAGATCGCTAAGGGCGTCAGCAAATGCCGTTTGCACAGGTTCCATCTGGGCGCTGTGGAACGCATAGCGCGTCTCCAAACGGTGCACCCCGACCTGTTTCATTGTGAGGCGCTCGGCAAGCGTGTCGAGGTCCTCTGGAGCCCCAGACACAATCGTCGTATTGGGACTGTTGATCGCTGCCACGGAGAGGCTGCCCGTGAGTTGTGGGACGAGGGCGTCATGAGGAAGCGCCACCGCGAGCATGTCGCCTTCGTCGCTCGTGGGTTGCATCAAGCACCCACGCGTGACGGCCAAGCGAAGCGTGGTGTCAAGATCGAAGATGCCCGTCACATGTGCAGCCGCTAGCTCGCCGATGCTATGGCCTACAACGGCATCGGGTGTGATGCCCCAAGCACGCAGCAGCGACGCAAGTGCAATCTGGAAGGCACACAGGACCGGCTGTGCGATCTCTGTATCGTGCAGCCGCGTCGCATGGGTATTAGCCTCCAATTCCTCAAAAAGCGACCACGTGACGTACTGGCTCAGGACATCATCACAGGTCTCCAATGCTTCACGAAAGACGGGCTCTGTTTCCCACAGCGTACGCCCCATCTGTGCCCATTGGGTACCCTGCCCAGAGAACACGAAGGCGATACGACCTTTTTGGTGTGCTGACTTGATCAGGTTGGGGTGTGTCTGATCGCTTCGGTAGGCCGTCAGTGCATGCCGGCTCGTCTCGGCGTCCGCCGCGACGACTGCTAGGCGCTGAGGGTGGTGCATCCGGCGCGCTGAAGCCGTGTAGCAGATGTCTGCAAACGACGCAGGGGATTGGGCTAAGAAGGTGGTGTATCCTGTGCTGAGGTCGCGCAGCGCTTCAGGCGAATGGCCTGAAAGGGGCAAAACATACGGCGCCGAGAGGGAAGGCTGAG
>CAYYHN010000781.1:0-2676 GCA_964471245.1 uncultured Rhodothermaceae bacterium
CCAGAATCAAAGCAGTATTTCCATCCTTGTCCTGATAATTCGCTTCGGCACCTTCAGGGTCATCAAGCAATCGGCGCACAACACCAATATTTTGCAACGTCTCGGCCACCTCAGGGTGTTGCCTACCTAAAGCAAATTCGCGCAAACGCAGTGCTGTTTCCAACTCAAGTAGAGCTTCATCGTAATCATCCGTTTCGCGCAGCGCCACGCCCAATTGATGGTGTGCGGCGGCTTGCACCGCAGGCGCTTGCACCCCGGCCTGTTCTATCGTTGCCAGCGCATCGCGCGCAGCATCGGCGCTAGCAGGAAAGTTGCCCATTCCGAAATAGGCTTCCGAGATGGCGTTGTACAGCGCCGCCTTGGACAATGGATCAAGGTCTTGATTCTCCGTCTCTAACGCCCCCAAACCCGCATCTAGCATTTCAGCAGCCGACATATCCGGTCGTTGGGAAACGTTGGGATTTGCTTGTGCGAAGAGGT
This sequence comes from uncultured Rhodothermaceae bacterium, assembly GCA_964471245.1. Taxonomy (GTDB): domain Bacteria; phylum Bacteroidota; class Rhodothermia; order Rhodothermales; family CAYYHN01; genus CAYYHN01. The sequence goes on from CAYYHN010000781.1 coordinate 481, forward strand.
CGACGAGTAAGTCAGTTACCTGCTCAGCTTTGTCTCGCTCGGCCGCGATGCGCTGGGCTTGCTGCCACGAGAACAACGAGAAGGCCACCAACACGAGTCCGACCACAGCCGCCATGCTTGTTGCAACACGATGCCGCCGCAAGAATTTTTGCGTGCGGTATCCCAAGGTATCATTCCGCGCGATGACAGGCAGCCCATCCAAGTGACGCTGAATGTCTTCGAGCAACTGTTCGGCCGAGGCATAGCGGCGCACCGGCTCCTTGCGCATCGCCATCAACACCATGTTGTCGAGGTCACCCTCCAATCGCCGCCGCAACCGTTCGAGCGGAAGGGATCTCGCGGCACTGGCCGTGATGGCTGTTTCCTTTGCAGACGCCGCATCATCGTCTTCTTGCGCGCGGCTAATCGCCGTCGAAGGGCGTGTCGGCTCGTCTTCGCAGATGATGCGCTCCACTTCGCGCTGCAACCGCGTCCTGATTTCATAGGGCCGCCGTCCGGTCAGCAACTCGTAGAGCAAGACACCCAACGCATAGATATCGGATGCCGTAGTAATGACCTCGCCACGCACTTGCTCAGGACTGGCATATTCGGGCGTCATGATGCGCATGCCCGTCTGCGTGAGCGCAATAGAATCGGGGTCGTCTTCGATCAGCTTGGCGATACCAAAATCGAGCAGCTTCACCGAGCCATCGTCCATGATAAGAATGTTGGAAGGCTTTAGATCGCGGTGCACCACAAGGTTTTGATGCGCGTACTGCACGGCACGGCACACTTTCTGAAAGAGCCGAAGCCGCGCTTCGATTGTCAACCGCCGTGCATCACAATATGTGTTGATCGGTATCCCTTCCACGTACTCCATCACGAAGAACGGTGTCCCATCTTGCATGACGCCGCCATCCAGCAGACGGGCAATGTTGGGATGCTCCAAGCGTGCAAGAATCTGCCGTTCGGCCAGAAAACGCGCCCGCAATTGGGGCGTGGACGCGTGCCGCAGCATCAGCTTCAGCGCCACACGTTGATGGTACTGCTCGTCGGCGCGGCGTGCGAGGTACACCACACCCATGCCCCTGCGTCCAAGCTCGCGTTCGACTTGGTACACACCGATGCGCTGGGGCAAAGGTGCTGTCACCTTGTCATCAGAAACGGCAATGGGCAACGGGTGGATGGGCGCGTCTAAGAAACCGGTCTCGGCATCGTGGTGCGCTTGCAAGAGGGAAGAAACTTCGGCATATAGTTGCTCATCAGCCCCACATGTAGCTTGGAGCCATGCCACCCGATCCGCTTCCGGCTGTTCCAAGGCATCGAGAAAAAGGTCCTCGGCACGACTTAGCCCTTCCGTATTTAGCCTTTCTGGCTGCTGCTCGTTTGGTGTCTCCATAACTCTTACCGTCGTACGTCGTTTGCTCGCAAGACCTTACTGCTACTGCATCTGCCGATATAACCACGCACGTGCTACCTGCGTCTCTCGCTTCACCGTTCGCGTGGACACGTCCAAAATCTCGGCAGTCTCTTCTACGCTAAAGCCTCCGAAATAACGGCACTCGATGACACGTGCGCGGCGCGGATTGTGCTTTTCGAGTTGCGCTAATGCTTCATCGAGCGCAACAAGCTCATCTGCTTTTTCTTCGGTCAAATACGCTGCTTCTTCAAGGGACACCTTGGGGGCTTTGCCGCCGCGTTTCAGCCGTTGGCGCGCCTTGGCATAGTTCACCAAAATGCGCCGCATAGCCGTCGCCGCAATGGCGAAAAAGTGATTTCGATTTTGCCACGCGACACGGTTTTGGTCGACCAGCTTCAAGAAGGCCTCGTGCACCAGCGCCGTCGTATTCAAGGTGTGGCCTGCACGTTCGTGGCGAAGGTACCGATGCGCCATCCCTCGTAACTCTTCGTAGACGACGGGCAACAAATCGTCCAGTACATCCCGCTGCCCCCCGCTAAAGGCAAGCAAAAGTTGGGTGACTTGATCCTGATGATTCATGCGCTACAGACCCGGTTCCGAGCATCCTTCCAGCCATTCGGCTCGCCCGACACACTAGTAATGACGGTCAAAAATAGGCGATTCAACACGCTGTAAACAAGAAACTTATTTCTTTTGAAACATGGCCCTTTGTGGAAGAAGATGGTGCGTTCATAGGGTTAGCCCCAATACCATTCAAATAAGCAAAATGAGGTGGTCCGTTTTGGCGTAGGTTCGAG
>CAYYHN010000782.1:0-2662 GCA_964471245.1 uncultured Rhodothermaceae bacterium
CTGCGCATGCGGATGCACGAATGGGCGTTCCGCTATCACATCATGCTCGCCTATCGCCAACTCCCGCCTACCTCGCCGATCATGACGGCGCTCGCCAAAGCGATGCAAGCGCACCACGCCGAAAATCTGGTTCAACTTCAGCAACTGATTACGGAAAAAGGTTGGCCCGAACTTTCAGTTGTTGGCGAAGCAGCGGCCTACGCAGCAGGAAACATCGTTAATCACTCCGACTTGGCTACTCGTCAGTACTATTTGCCGATGCTAGAAGCCGTATGTGGCCGCGGCGAAGGCGACTGGTCGCGGTACGCCCACATGTACGACCGCACAGAATTGGAGTTGGGCAAGCCGCAAGTGTACGGCACACAGATGCGACTCAACGAAGCGACGGGCATCTACGAACCGCAACCGCTTATCGATCCGGAACACGTTGACCAGCGTCGGGCGGCAAAAGGCATGGAACCCATCGCAGCCCAACTCAAGCGTTTCAACGACAGCATGCAACGCGACTTTGGGCAATAGACTTTGCGATCAGGTAGCGTATGCTGAATCCAGGTCAAGGTCGTTCAAACTCTGCTAGAAATTGGCTGGAATGAGCAAAAGGTTGGCGAGGACGAGCAAGCACGTAGGGGAGGAGGAGCTGTAAACTAGCCAACGGTTCCAGTTCGTAAATCAGCCTATACCGCAATGCGACTCCTAAGTCTAGCCATTAGCCTTGCCTGCCTATTCCATATCTCGAATGCACAGGCGCAGGGTCTACAAACTCCAAACCCTATGGATGCTATCCTCCACGTCGTCGACCAGTTTGCCAAGAGTATCGATAAGCAAGACCCGGCGTTGGCCCGTCAGGTGCTTCACACATCGGCCAGCCATCATTATGTGACACCGCAAGGCTTTCTCACTGTATCGCAAGCGCAGTTTCTAGGGATGCTCGCTGACAAGAAAGTAGGCGGTGAGGATCGGCCGTATCATGTCACGCATACCGAGGTAGCCGGGCCAAGTGCCACGGTGCAAATCTTGCAAGACAATGGTTCACTGCGGTTTCGCTACGATTTAGGGTTGATGCATGTTGAGGACGCGTGGTCCATCGTGAACGTGCGCGCTGTGATGCAAGCATCAGGGCAGTGAGCAAAGGTTTGCAAGGTCATTGCGCACGGAAACGCTGCTGGTAGGTCCGAGGCGATTCGTGGGTGAACTGCCGAAAAGCTTTATTGAATGCACTGAGGCTGTTGAAACCCACCTGCAAGGCCACTTCTGTCACTGTGGCATGGCCTCCGGCGAGGAGTTGCATGGCGCGAAGCATGCGCACCCGCCGGAGGTACACCCCCCACGAGAGGTTCAACTCCTCAGTAAACCGACGGGAGAGGGTACGCGAGGACACATGCACGTGTGTTGCCACGGTTGCTAGGGTTAGCGGTTCAGCCATGTGCGCCGCAGTGAACGCACACGCATTTTGGAGTAGGTCAGACTGTGGACGCGGCAGCCAAAACGGTGTTGGTGTTTCGCTGAGTTCGCGGCAGACAGAGGCAAGGGAGAGGAAGAACTGATCCGCCTCTCGATCGTTCGGGTCGCGGTCTTGACCCCAGCGCATGGCATAGAGCGTCATTTCACGTGCGAGTGGCGACATGGAGAATACGCGGCAGGCGTAGGGGAAGTCGGGCAGGGCCGCCACCTCATACAAGACCGATGCGCTCGTGATGGGGTGTTTGGCTTCGACTTCAAGCGGTGTCTGTGCGCGGATCCACGCGGCGCGCTGGGGGGGAAGGTACCATGACGCGTCAGCGATGCGTAGCGTCAGTGCGCCTTTGGAGGCATAAAGCAGGTAGTGCTGAGCGAAGATACGCTCGCCCGAATTGAACGGCTCGAAATCGCGCTGAAAGCCAAACGCAAGCGCCGTGGGTGTGGGAAAAGCGTCAGACATGGATAAATGTAAACAGACAACGCCAAGAATTTACCGGGCACAATCCATACAGATGCGTGCTTCCGGCATCACGTCAAGGCGCCCGCGTGGGATTGGCTGGCTGCAGCGAACGCATTGGCCGTAGGTTCCACTATCTAGCCGATGCAATGCAGCATTGATGAGTCGCACTCGTTTCTGCTGCCTTGCTCGCGTCGCTGACGACATTGACTGCGCTTGCAATGCTTCCATCCGTGTCAGCCGTCCAATGGCGTTGTCCGGCGCAATGCTGTCGTTACTGCTGTCCTCAAGTCGGAGGCTTGCTTCTAGCTTGGCGCGTGCGTTTTTCAGGCGGCTCCGGAAATAGGTACGCTCGGTGTCGGTCATAGACTGGTTTGGGGCTAGAAGCACAGGGTGTCGCAAGAAAATAGCCGATGGCGTCAACTTCTGCAGGGCACATTGCGTCTTCCCACACCATTTGGTAACCTCAAGCAAAAGACGCCGTAGGGAATAACCTCCCCAAACTACCCCGACACCCCAACCTTCGCATGCACGCCATTCACGTAGAGCATCTCAGCAAGACCTACCAGCGTCGCTTCGGAGGGAAAGCGGTCGAGGCGGTGAAGGATCTGTCGCTGATGGTGGAGGCGGGCGAGATTTTTGGGCTGCTGGGGCCCAATGGGGCGGGGAAGACGACGTTCGTCAAGATGCTGCTGAGCGTGGTGCAGCCGACGCGGGGGACGGCACAGTTGTTTGGGAAAGAGTGTA
>CAYYHN010000783.1:0-1120 GCA_964471245.1 uncultured Rhodothermaceae bacterium
CAGGCAACCTCCAAGCTCGTTCCGGCGTTTCCTGAGCAATTACCGCTTTAGCGCAGAACGGTATTTGACGATCGCACGTGCACCTCTGGTTTCTTGTGCAATCTCTTGAAGCCCGATTTTTCCTTAAATGGTGAAACAGCCCATTATCCCAAACATGAGATATAGCTCTACTTGATATGCTACGCGCTAAGACTCATCAGTTTTTACTTCAAGTAGATGACAAGCACGGTGTTTGGCAACCTAGTAGACCGAACCGCAAGGCGGCACGTGTTCGGAAGTCAGAAATCCAAAGGGTAAAGGACAGCCTAGAAGGTTTGCTCGGAATAGAACTATCTAGAGATAGTATCCAAGACGCCTCATTCTTTACCGCTCTTTATGTATCAAAGGCTTCATTGACCTCTAGGCGCTCGAAAGACATTCTGCATCAAAAAGCTGGTGTGTTTGAAATCCGCTTCTCCTCATTTGGCAGACTCGTTTCGATCGTTGCGACGGAACAGTGGCTTGAACACCGAGATGTGAACCTGAATGAGATAGTTGACTTATTGAAGCGTAATCGTTTTCAATACGTAGATGCCAATGAGTTACAGGCACCTTATGACGGCCTCAATCATCGTTGCAGGGACCTTAGTTGGTGGACTCGATACTTCGACTATTTTTAAGATTCGTTCCTAACCATACACTCGTGCCTACATAACCAATAATCTATAACACTAGTCCATTTCGCTATCTGAATGACCCAACCCGACCTCAGCCTTGTTATTCCGCTGCTCAACGAGGCGGAGTCGTTGCCAGAACTCATTGACGGCATTCGATCTGTATGTGTGGCACATGAGATCACGTTTGAGGCGTGGCTGATTGATGATGGGTCGACCGATCAGTCGTGGACGATTATCGAGCGGGTGAGTGCAGAGGACCCGCGTTTTCAGGGCGTGCGGTTTCGGCGGAACTATGGGAAGTCGGCAGCGCTGGCAGAGGGCTTTGCGCGGACGCGGGGGCGCTACGTCATCACGATGGACGCAGACTTGCAGGACGATCCCAGCGAGATCCCGTTGCTCATTGCCATGCTTGACGATGGCTATGACCTCGTCAGCGGGTGGAAGAAGAAGCGCCACGATCCACT
>CAYYHN010000783.1:1130-2655 GCA_964471245.1 uncultured Rhodothermaceae bacterium
GGCAAGACGATTCCGAGCCGGTTTTTCAACTACGTCACGCGCCGCGTCTCTGGCATTCCGCTGCATGATTTTAATTGCGGACTGAAGGCATATCGCGGCGACGTGGTCAAACATGTGAAGGTCTACGGTGAGCGGCACCGCTACATCCCATTGCTAGCCAAGTGGGAAGGCTACGGGCGTATCACCGAGAAGGTGGTGCAGCACCACGCTCGCAAGTATGGCACCACCAAATTTGGGCTGGAGCGCTACATCCGTGGGTTCCTCGACTTGTTAACCGTCGTTTTCCTCACCCGCTTTGCAGCGCGCCCGATGCACTTCTTCGGCACGCTCGGCACCCTCTCATTCCTCGGCGGCTTTTTTGTATCGCTCTACCTCACCATCGACAAGCTGATTTATGGCAATCCGCTCAGCGACCGGCCGCTGCTCCTGCTCGGTGTGCTGCTCATCCTGATTGGGGCGCAGACGTTTCTGACGGGATTGCTAGGTGAGATGATCATTGCGGGACGGAAGGTGCCAGGTGCGAACGTACAGATCAGCGAGACGACGGCGGGTGCACCGGTGCTGGACGAGGTATGAGCAACGCACTTCGATACCACCTCACGCTTGTCGGGCCGATGTACCCGTACCGGGGTGGCATCGCGCACTTCACCGAGACGATGGTCCATGGCCTTGCCGCACGTGGGCATGACGTTAATGCGATCACCTTTTCGCGGCAATACCCGTCCCTCCTGTTCCCCGGCAAGACGCAATACGAATCTGAGCGCCCCGACCCAATCCAAGCGAAGCGGCTCATCGACAGCATGGGCCCATGGACGTGGTGGCGTACAGCAAGTAGAGTGGTTGGTCAACAAAACGATTTCCTTGTTTTTGCCCACTGGATGCCATTTTTTGCTCCTGCATTTGGCACCATTGCCCGTCGCGCTCGCAGAAAGGGCGTCCGTTCATTAGCCGTGGTGCACAACGCGATCCCACACGAAAAGCGCCTCGGCGATGCCGCCCTAAGTCGCTATTTCTTCCACGCCTGCGATGGGTTTGTCGTGCTTTCGGAATCGGTAGCGGATGACTTGCGACGCTTGGGTGTAACGGCTCCGATCCGCCAGGTCGCCCACCCCATCTACAACATCTTTGGTGATCCTTTATCCAAAGCAGAAGCTCGTACGAAGCTTGGGATAGATGACGAAGTGCCTACACTCCTCTTTTTTGGCTTCATCCGCAAATACAAAGGCTTACACGTCCTGCTGGAGGCGCTACCTGCTGTTGTTGAGCGATTGCCTAGTTTGAAGCTTGTCGTGGCGGGCGAGTTCTACGACGACGAAGCTGAGCACGGCTTAGCGCAGCATGTCGACTTCCACGCCGACTACATCCCCAACGAGGACGTCCCTCGCTACTTCTCGGCCGCCGACGTGGTGGTGCAACCGTACGTGACGGCCACGCAGAGCGGTGTCGCGCAGATTGCCTTTCACTTTGATACGCCGTCTATCATCACAGATGTGGGAGGGCTTGCAGAGATTGTCCCCCACGAGCG
>CAYYHN010000784.1:0-2654 GCA_964471245.1 uncultured Rhodothermaceae bacterium
GATTGAGCGCGGCCAAGTCGACTGGTTGCATCCGCAAGTATATCGGTACGAAATCGAGCGCTACCGTGCCACTATGGACGAGACCGAGCACTACTGGCGGACGGCTGAAGGCTCAGAACATGTCGTCTTAGCACCGGGCATACTCATTAAAGCTGGGCCGCGCTTCAATGGACCAGACTATGTAAAAGCCGCCATTCAACACAACCGCAGCCTTGGTGTTCAGGGTGAGGTTTACTTCTTCTACGAAGGGCTCGATGAAAAGAATCAACACCTCGGTGATACCCTCTCGATGCACTTCTATCACACCAAGGCACCTGTCTCCAACTCTCACATTCACTGATCCCCACACTTGAATCGATTCAATTTATTCCCAAAAGCACCATACACCACATACAAGGTTATATAGCACGTTTTAAACTCTTTCCATTTTGATTTACACATTTTTTTGAACCGATATAGACATGCTTGGCCAGATCTTGTAGTTTACGATCTATATATGATTCGCCTCCTTCCCAAGCATTTCCATGCGCCCGCTGTTTCTTGGTATCGACGTTGGAAGTTCCTCAGTCAAGACGGCTGTCTATGACGCAGCGGCTGGGCGTACAATTGGCCAAAGCACGGAGCCAGCAAACGAGCAGCCCATCAGCGCACCGCACCCCGGATGGGCTGAGCAGGATCCTGCCATGTGGTGGCACAACTTCCTTGTAGGTTACCACAAAGCCATAACCGCCGCTGACATTGACCCAAAAGACATTTCTGGTATTGGAATCAGCTACCAGATGCATGGTTTGGTAGCGGTTGATGTTCAGCAGCACGTGTTACGCCCTTCGATTATTTGGTGCGACAGTCGTGCGGTAAATATTGGAGCAGAAGCAACGCGGGCGCTGGGGGAGACAGCGTGCCTGCAGACCTTGCTCAATGCACCGGGCAATTTCACTGCATCGAAGTTGGCATGGGTTAAACAGCACGAGCCTGACGTATATGCACGGATCCATCGCATTATGCTTCCCGGCGACTACATCGCCATGCGGCTTTCTGGCGATGTGACCACAACGGCAACGGGTCTGTCGGAAGGAACCCTATGGGACTTCCGCAACCGCTCGCTTGCAGGTTTACTTCGCGAGCATTTTGATTTCGACTTAAACCTCTTTCCTGCAGTGGTCCCAATGCTTGGAGAACAAGTCTCCGTGAAAGCTCAGATCGCTTCAGAACTTGGCCTCAAGCCCGGCACACCTATTACTTACCGCGCTGGAGATCAACCCAATAATGCCTTTTCGCTGAATGTGCTTCACCCTGGTGAGGTTGCCGCCACAGCAGGCACATCGGGGGTTCTCTATGCCGTGACGGACCAAGACACGTATGACCCGGCTTCACGCATCAATACGTTTCTGCATGTCAATGATCGGCCCGACCTTAAGCGCAATGGTGTCTTAGTCTGCCTGAATGGCACGGGCATCTTGTACCGCTGGCTCAGGCAGGTGCTAGGTAGCGAGGCACCCCTCTCCTACTCGGCCATGAATAGGATGGCCGAGACAGTGGACCTCGGAGCCGATGGCATACAATTTTACCCGTTTGGGAATGGTGCCGAACGCATCCTCAACAACCGCTTGGTCCGCGCTCACGTGCACGGCTTGGACTTCAATCGCCACGGCGTCGCCCATCTAATCCGCGCAGGGCTGGAAGGTATCGTATTCGGACTACGACTTGGGTTCGACATTCTGCATGACATGAGTATCAGGCCAGAGGTAATCCGAGCTGGCACCGCAAATCTGTTCCTCAGCCCAGCCTTTCGAACGATCTTCGCGAATGTGACTGGCTGCTCCATTGAACGCTATAACACCGATGGTGCAGAAGGCGCTGCACGTGGGGCGGCACTGGGCGCTGGTTATTACGCCACACCTACCGAAGCCTTTGCCTCGCTAGCACGCCATGGCACAACCGAACCTGACCCTTCGCTTAGCACCAGATACGCTGAACTATACCAAGGTTGGCAACAACAACTGCATTTGCACTTGACCTCTTGAATTTACTCCCAATGGCTACCTCCTACTTTCCTTCTATCCCTTCGATAGCATACGAAGGCCCGAATTCTCGCAATCCCTTGGCTTTCCGGTTTTACCAGCCCAACCACATTGTCGCTGGCAAAACGATGCACGATCATCTTCGCTTCGCCTGCGCCTACTGGCATTCGTTCTGCAACGGCGGTGGCGACCCCTTTGGTGGCCCGACGAAGGTGTTTCCTTGGGACACGGGCTCGGATGCGGTGACGCGGGCAAAGCAAAAAATGGACGCAGCATTTGAGTTTATGAGCAAACTGGGGCTCCAATACTATTGCTTCCACGATTACGACCTCGTGGACGAAGGTGCGACGCTCGCAGAATCGGAACAGCGGTTGGTGGCGATCAGCGATTACGCGCTCGAAAAGATGCGCGACACTGGCATCGAGGTGCTGTGGGGCACGGCCAACCTGTTTGGTCATCCACGCTACATGAATGGTGCTGCTACTAATCCCGACTTTGCTGTGGTAGCACACGCTGGGGCACAAGTGAAACTCGCGTTGGATACCACGATCAAACTCGGAGGCCACAATTATGTGTTCTGGGGCGGACGAGAGGGCTACATGTCGTTGCTCAATACTGACATGAAGCGGGAGC
>CAYYHN010000785.1:0-2653 GCA_964471245.1 uncultured Rhodothermaceae bacterium
ATCAGGTTCTTTGCACGTCAATATGAGCACTATGTTGTGACGGACGGTTTTGCCTGATAGGATCTTGAACGAATCATTTCACTTATTGCGTGCGCGTACTCCACAAGCGAACGCAGTGAGCGTTCCAATCTCCAAGCACCTACTTGTTTAGCAAGCGCTACGCCAACGCATTCTCGTGCCCCGAACTGCCCACAAAGAGGCACGACGAGCGCGTGGCGTTGACCATGCGGGCGACGAAGTCGAGGTCGGGGCCGGCACCGTCGTCACCGGGGCGGAGGCCCATGATATCCATGTCCGACTGCGGGGCTTGAGCGACGCATTGATCGAACGGGCCGACCATCACGATAACGCTGGCAGACTCGGGGATGCGACACAGGTCGCGCAGTTCCTCTACGTGTTGGCGCACGGCGTTTTCCTCGCGCTCATCGTGGAGGACGGTGATGAGGTTCAGGTCGGCTTTCCATGCGCGGGTGAGGCGTAGCGCCGTCAGGATGCCGAGGTTGAGTTCGGAGCGAGCGAGGTATTCCCCAAGTGAGGTGTCGGGGGCTTTGGGGCGGAGCCAGAGGTTGACTACGCGCTTCATGCCCAGCCCCGCGTCTTCGTGCATGCCGAGCAGCAATACGCCGACTTCCAACCGCTCGGCCTCGTGGATCACGGTGCGCAACTCAGGATGCCGCTCGACCTTGCGTGGCACGTTCAGGAAAAGAATGTTCGGCCGGAAAAACGCGCTGCCGAGGGCTTGTAACCCTGCCACGATGCCCGTCACGTAGTCGGTCGAATCGACCGTGGAGGCCGTAGTGAGGATGCCGTGGCGCTGGAGGACACGGGTGAGGTTCTTGATGCGCGGTGTGAGGTGACCAACCGTCTCGGTGGTGGCGAGGCCAAGGAGCTTGAGCGTGCCTTCGGGGCGGCAGATGTCGATTAGCAACCGGATTTCGCCACGCAGCGTCGTCGGGTTGACGACGGGCACCAGCAGGCTCGGCTTCCACGCGCGGCTCGCGGCCATGTCGAGCGCGATGACCTTGCCTGCCGCCCATTCGGCAAACGCCACAAAGATGCCGCTCCGCACGCTCCCCGTGCGCGGCGTCACGCCCCGCCAGACAATCCACAGGTACAGCCCAAACACCACGCTCACAGCAACGAGGCTGAACGTCGGGTTGACGATGAACATGGCGAAGCTGCACCCGATGACGCCGAGCAGCGGAATCAGGCGGGTCAGCCGCAACGTCGGGCGGAAGCTCATCAACCCGAGGCTCTCCTCGGCCAGCAGCACCACGTTGATGACGGCATATGTGATCAAGAAGAACATGGTGATGAGCGGGGCAATCACGTTGAGGTCGCGCATCATCAGCCCCACGAGTACGATGCCGCCGGTGACCAGCATCGCACGGCGCGGCTCGCCTTTGGAGCGCTTCGAGAGCCACGTGCCTGCTGGTAGCACTTGATCCTGCCCAAGCGCCTGCAAGATGCGTGGCGCGCCCACCAAGGACGACAGCGCCGACGAGAACGTTGCCCCCAGAAGGCCTGCGAGCACCGCCGGTCCCCAAAGCGCTTTATCGATGAGAAGCGTGTAGCTGTTCACGAGTTCGTCTGGTGTGCTCGCCATTGCCAACCAGACGGCCAGCGCGAGGTAGATGACGGAACTCAGTGCAATCGCCGAGAGTGTGCCAATGGGAATGCTGCGGCGCGGGTTCTTGAGTTCGCCGGACATGTTCGCCCCCGCCATGATGCCTGTCGTCGCCGGGAAGAAGACGGCGAAGATGATCCAGAAGTCGGCCCCAGAGAAGCCATCCTCAGGTGCACCCGGAAAGTCGCCCCACCAGACGATCTCGTTCCCATTCTGCCATGCCGCTGGGCTGGCGAAGATGCTGACGAGTGACACGGCGATAATCGCCATCACAACGTACTGCGTCTTGAACGCAAAGTTGGCCGAGATGGAGGCGATACCGAAGACCGTGACGAAGATGACAAGATCGACGAGCAAAGCCGGGTGGTCGGGGAAGATCCACAGCCAGCCTTCGCGGAAACCAAAGACGTACATCGCCACAGCCAGCGCCTGCGACAGGTAGAGCGGCAGCCCCACGCTCCCGCCCACTTCAAAGCCCAGCGATTTGGAGATTACGGCATACGGCCCGCCTGCCCCCATCCGCGTATTTGTCGCGATAGACGACAGCGACAGGCCCGTCGCCAAGGTGATGCCGTTGGCAAGCAAGATGATGAGGAACGCCCCCAGCAATCCTGCATTGCCGACCACCCAGCCAAGCCGCAGGTACATGATGACGCCGAGGATCGTCAGCAGCGTCGGGGTGAAGACACCCGCAACCGTGCTGAACCGTGTCGGCTCCCGCGTCTCTTTTTTTGCTCCTTCACCTTGGTCGGGCGCGACGACGTTGGTGGGCGGTTCCTCCGTCATGGTCCCGTTCTGTTTCATGGCACCGAGTTGGTCTGCGCGCACGTGGCAAGTGGTTTACGGTACGCAAGATAGAAAGGATCAACCAACATGTGCGCGACGCGTTGCTAAAACAGTCCCAACTGACCATGTGGATCGGGGCGGCGGAAGTGGGACGTGTCGAACGCAACCTTATGGCGTGGCAAGCCCAAACGCTGGGTTGTTTTGCGGTAGAGTTGCCGGATGATATCAGCCCAAAGACCT
>CAYYHN010000786.1:0-2653 GCA_964471245.1 uncultured Rhodothermaceae bacterium
TGCGCTCGAAGTGGGGTGTGGGCTCGGGGCGGCTTGGCGCAGGTGGCGGCGGCTGTGCGTTAGCAGGCGTGATGGCGTAGATGCGATTGGGCTGCACCGCATCCAGCGTGCTCACGCGCCCGTCGGGCCATGTCACCTCCAGCTGCATCGTATCGGCAAGGGCGGCGAACATGAGGTCACCGGTGCTGTGCGCCAAGTATTGGCCGCCACCGACGACCGTTTTCTGCTGCATTGGCTGCCCATCGGCGAGGAGTCGTACCGTCGCACCAATGGCCTGCGTGTTGGGGGCATCGCCTTGCAAACGTACGGCAACACGTGATGCACCCGTCCGGTTTTCGAGAATGAGCACCGAGCGATTCAGGCGATTGATGACCACATCGAGATCGCCATCGTCGTCCAAGTCGGCGTGGGCCATGCCGTGTGACACATCGGGCTCTGGCGCGAGCCCCCACGCGTTGTCCACAAGCTCGAAGCGCGGCGAACCGGCTTCGCCTGCGGTGTTGCGGAAGGCGTAGTTGGGCACGTCGAGGTCAGGAAAGAGGAGCAACGTGCGTCGCCAATCACGTGTGACAGGCATGCCTGCGATGCGCTCCTGCGTGTCGGCGTGCATCGCGTCGTAGGCGTGACCGTTGGTAACGAGCAGGTCCTCGTAGCCATCGAGGTCGACATCCATGAAGGAGACGGCCCATGTCCAGTCGGAGGCGGCCAGACCAGCCTCGAAGGCAATCTCGGCATAAGTGCCGTCGCCTCGGTTGAGGAGCAGCGCATTTTGCATCTCCTGCGGCCGGTTGTCGAGTGCACCGATTACGGCGGGTGCGGGCATGTTGCTGTTCATCTGCTGCCGTCGACGGATCGGGTCCAAACTCAGCATGTCGGCCGTAAACACATCAAGGTCGCCATCACGATCTATATCGCTCACATCGACGGCCATCGTCGCATTGCTGGTTTTTCGGATGGCGAAACGGTCGATCATCTGAAAGCCGCCCTGCCCATCATTCATGAAGATGTAGTCGGGGCTCTCGAAGTCGTTGCAAATGTACAAGTCCGGGGCGCCATCACCGTTCAGATCCTGAAACCGCACCGCCAAGGCCCAATCCGTAGGCGCCTTGGTCAGCGGCTGGCCGTCTTCGTCACGAAAGGTGCCATCTGTCCAGTCGATGCGCGTGAAACGGTCCCCGTCGTTGCGGTAGTAGGCATCCGGCTCGGCGTACTCGAAGCGCATCAACTGGTTGCCATCGATGCGCAATTCGTAGTAGTCAGCAAACTCGGGTGCAATTTGGTAGGTACCGTCTGGATTCTGCTGCACGGCGCGGTCGAAGGTGCGTTGTGGCGGCGCAAACTGGTCGCGGACGGTGTCGCGCTTGTAGTTGGCGAGGTAGAGGTCGAGGTCACCGTCGCCATCCGCATCGGCCCACGCCATCGAGGTGCTGCCGCCCACATACGCCAAATCAAGCTCATCGGTCACCTCTGTGAAGACACCAGTCCCATCGTTGCGAAGCACTGCGTTCGGCCCGTCCATTGCTGTCACCATCAGGTCGAGGTCGCCGTCGCCATCAAGATCGGCGAAACTCGCCCCCGCCGAGAAACGGTCGTCCAGCGCCACGCCTGCCTGCTCGGTGATGTCCTCAAACTGCCAGTTGCCAAGGTTGCGGTAGAGGCGATTGCTGCCGCCGAGATGCGCGAGATACACATCGGTCAACCCATCGCCATCGACATCACCCAGCGCCAGTCCCGAGCCGTTTACGTAGTGCCGATTTTGCAGCCAGTCGTCCTCGGCCAGCGTGTTCACAAAGTCGAGGCCGGTAGCCTCACGTACGACAAACCCTGCCGCTCCGCCACGTACATCCAGCGCTGCCCAGCGATACCCCTCGGCGTCGTTCCAGACGAGCGGTTGGCGCTCCGCTTCACAGCCAAAGAGCAGGAGGAGGCTCGCTACGCTCACGAAACGGAGAATCGAGGAGGCCAAGAGACGATGAGACGATGTGAGCACATATTTGCATCGCCGACCTCCCCTACGAGATGTCATCCTGAGCAAACGCAGTGAGTCGAAGGATCTGGACAACGTAGTCACGTTTTTCGATGTGCACTAACCCTGCTAGCCTACACGGATCTTTCCCAAAAAGCAAGGTGACACGTTCCAAGGCAAGCACGCTGATTGTCAACAAAAACCGTTCGTGTAGATTCTTGTAGCGAGCACCTCGCACGATCAAACAACCCTCGCCATAAACACAAGCCGCAACTTCCCCAAAGCCACCCCAATCCCTTCGTGCCATTCGTGGCAAAAAAGACTCAGCCTTCAACCTCGGCCAGCAGCAACCGCATCATTTCCTCGGTAGCGCCGACCGCGATTTCGCGTACGAGTTCGCGGTCTTGCTCATCGCCGACTTCGTAGGTGACAGGTGGCATCCCGAAGGTCAGGTAGAACCAGTTCTTCGATACTGGCGAGCCAAGATCGTACGGTTCATCGTTGACGTAGTAATCGGGGAAGCGGGCACGTATGGCGTCAAGCCATGCATCGATGAAGCCCGGCGGATCCGTTTCGTTATTGCGCGAGAGGGTGTAGAAGACATCTTCCTGCGTCGAGTTGAAGTCGACGGCGAAGTAGGTCTTGGCATCGGGGTCTTCGGCAAGAGCGCGGTAGTGGTCGCGGATG
>CAYYHN010000787.1:0-2651 GCA_964471245.1 uncultured Rhodothermaceae bacterium
CATATATATCTATGGGACGCTTTATTAAATCAGACGGCTTGCACCGCAAACTGGAAGGCTGGCCGCTTGTATTCACGGTGCTCACCGTACTCTCGATCCTCGTCGGGACGTTGGTGGAATTCATCCCGATGGCACTGGTCGACAGCAACATCCCGCGCATCGCTTCCGTGACGCCGATCACGCCACTCGAACTCGCTGGACGTGACCTGTACATCCGCGAAGGGTGCAACAACTGCCACTCGCAGCAGGTCCGTCCGTTCCGTCACGAACTCGAACGCTACGGTGACTACTCGAAGCCAGGCGAACACGTGTACGACCACCCGCACATCTGGGGCTCGAAGCGTACGGGTCCCGACCTGATGCGCGTCGGGGGCAAGTACCCGAATCTGTGGCACGTCCGCCACATGGAAAACCCACGGTCGACGAGTCCGAACTCGATCATGCCACCGTACGACTGGATGCTACGGAAGCGTACGGACTTCGCCTCGCTGCCCGCGAAGTTAAGCGCAATGCAAACGCTAGGGGTGCCCTATACAGATGCGCAGATTGAGAACGCTGTAGCCGATGCCCAAGCCCAAGCGGCAGCCATTGCAACTGAGGTGGCACAACAGGGCGGTTACGAGAACCTTGCAGACAAAGAGATCATCGCGCTAGTGGCCTATTTGCAACGCCTTGGTACGGACCTGAAAGCGGCCGGCAGCATGGCCGACAATGCCAACAATACCGCAGGAGGTGAATAATCATGATGAAAGAAGTGCTTCGTTCGATTGATCCGGGCCTGCTCCCCTTCATCGGACTCCTTGCCTTTGTGCTCGCCTTTGCCCTCATCATCACCCGCGTGGTGGTAATGTCGAAGAAGCAGCGGGACGACCTGAAGAACCTCCCACTGGACGAACCCGAAGACCTTTACGCGCAGCTTAGTTAGCCATGAATACAGCACCAAACAACCCAAACGCCCCGCAAGGTGATCGCGACCAGGTCATCAAGGGCCATAACTACGACGGCATCAAGGAATACGACAACCCGATGCCAGGCCGGTGGGTCGGCATCTTCTGGGTGTGCGTGGCCTTCGCCATCTTCTACATCCCAGCCGTGCACGTCTTCGACTGGGTCGACACCTACGAAGAAGACCTCGCCCAGAGCCAAGCTGAACTCCAGCTTATCCGCGATAACTATGCAGCCGCCAACCCAACGTTTACCGTCGATGAAGCATCGCTTGAAGCGTATGTCGGGCAAGCAGCAGCCATTGAAGCAGGTGCAACCATCTACGCGGCGAACTGTGCAGCCTGCCACGGACAAGCTGGCGAAGGCCTGATCGGTCCCAACCTGACGGATGACTACTGGATCCACGGAGCAACCAACGTCGCCATGTTCAACGTGATTACAGACGGTGTGCTAGAGAAAGGGATGACGCCTTGGGGTGGTATCCTTTCACCCGAACAACGCGCCGAAACGATTGCCTTCCTTCGCTCGATCCACGGAACGAATCCGGAGGGTGCCAAAGCACCGCAAGGCGAACTCGTAGAATTGTAACCACAGGTCTGTGGATGCCGCTGGAAAGCCCTCCAACGGGCTCCGACCTCCCATCGGAGGGCTTTCCAGATGTTGCCTTTTTCACCGCAACCGAAGAGGCTGGCTATGCGAACCAACTTCATTAGCTCAGACGACGTCCAGATTCTGGACTCCCCCGAAGAAGTCCTTACCACACTACGCGCTGATGGCCAGCGCAAGTGGATGTACCCGACGCCCAGCGAGGGGCGCTTCAATAGCCAGCGACGCGTGCTGGCTTGGGTGCTCATCTTTCTCTACCTCGCCCTGCCAATCATTCCGATCGGTGGCCACCCGGCCTTGATGCTCGACTTCGTGCATCGTGAGTTCTTCATTTTCGGGTTGACCTTCTACCCCACCGATACGATGCTGATGATGTTCTTCGGCATCGCGATGATCTTGATTGTCGTCTTCGGGACCGCGCTCTTTGGCCGTGTTTGGTGCGGCTGGGCCTGCCCGCAAACGGTCTATCTAGAATTTGTCTTTCGGCCCATTGAGCGGTTGATCGAAGGCAAAGAACACATCCGGAAGCGCCGCAACGAAGGGCCGTGGACGTTCGACAAAGCTTGGCGACGTGTACTCAAACTGGGCATTTACCTTGCGCTCTCGCTGGTGCTCGCCCATACGTTTGTCGCCTATTTTGTGGGCTGGGAAAACCTCCTCACATGGATGGTCCGCTCACCATATGAGCACCCTGGCTTTTTTGTGATGATGGCCTTGACGACTGGATTGGTGATGTTTGACTTCACCTACTTCCGCGAGCAAATGTGCACGATCACGTGTCCCTACGCTCGGATGCAGTCCGTCTTGATCGACAAAGACTCGCTCATCGTTTCATACGACCCTATCCGTGGAGAACCGCGCGCGCGTCGCTCAAAAAAGAAGATGGCGCAGGAAGCAGCTGGCGAAATCCCGGCCCAAGGCGACTGCATCGACTGCTACGCCTGCGTTCGCACTTGCCCCACTGGCATTGACATCCGTGATGGACTGCAAATGGAATGCATTGCGTGTACCCAGTGCATCGACGCGTGCGACAGCATCATGGACAAAATCGGTAAGCCACATGGGCTGATCCGGTACACGTCCGAGAACACGCTCGAAGG
>CAYYHN010000788.1:0-2643 GCA_964471245.1 uncultured Rhodothermaceae bacterium
CGTATTGTGCAGCATCAGAATTTTATGCGCAATAGCTAGCCCCAAGCCCGAGCCCCCTGACGTGCGTGTCCGGCTTTTCTCAACGCGGTAAAAGCGCTCGAACAGGCGCGGAATCTCGTCTTCAGGAATGCCCGGGCCGGTATCGGACACGTAAACACGGACGTGGCTTGCCTCAACGTCGAGACCTGCGTAGACCGTACCACCTTCAGGCGTATAGCGCAGCGCGTTCTCGATGAGGTTAGTCAGAACCCGTTCGATCAGCCCGATGTCGGCGTGGATGATGGGGAAGGCCTCTCCTAGCTTGGCGGCCAGTGTGATCTGGCGCTGAGTGGCTTGTGGATGGAACATCATCACCACATCGTGTACCAACTCGGCGATAGGAAACGCTTCAATTTGCGGCTTCACTTGCTGTGCATCGAGCTTTGAAAGGTCGAACAGCGCACCAACGAGCTTGTTGAGCATCACAGTGTTGTCCATGATGATGCCGAGGTATTGGTCGCGTTGCTGCGCATCTAATCGGTCAGCTTTCATCTGGATGGTCTCGACATAGCCCTGAATAGAGGCAAGTGGGCTACGGAGGTCGTGCGAGACATTCGCAATGAGTTCGCGCCGCAGATTGTCGGTCTGCTTCAGTTCGGCCACGTTGGCTTCGATGCGTTCAGCCATCTGATTGAATGCCTGCGCCAACTGCCCGATTTCGTCCTCTGATGCGAGCGGGATGCGGTGTGCATAATCGCCTCGCTGAAAGTGGTGGACGGCGGTCGTCATCGTCCGGAAGCGACGGGTGAGCAGCGCTACGAGCACCAATCCAACAAGTGCGGTAAAGAGCACCACAATAAGTGCAACCCACATCATCAATCGCCCAATCGCGCTCTGCTGTACGAGGTCGAGCGCCGAGTCGTAATCTTCGCCACGTAGCACCACATACAAGTAGCCTTGCTCGTTGCCGTTGAATTGCACCTCGGTCACTGAGAATGGCTTGCGTTCTTCCACATGGCGCGGATCATCGCCGAAGAGTGGTGCTTCGTACGTCCCGGCCAGAAAACGCTGAATGGGCGCGAGGTTCACCTCGGCCCGCTTCACCTTGGCAGGGTCGGCAAAAAACGCCAGCACAGTCCCGGTTTGATTGAGCAGGTAGATTTCCACATGCGGATTCATCACCATCAGATAGTGCATCGTCTCCTTCACGCCCTCGTAGTCGAGCGAGTCGGCGAGGAAAGGACGAAACTCCTCAGCAAGGTTCTGCGCCAACGTAGCGTTGAGGCGCTGATCTGCCTCATGCATAAACTGCTGCTGAAACCGCAAGCCCACTACGGTTAAGATGACGCCTAGCGTGAGTAACAACACGAGATACACCAACGATAGCTTGCCAAACAGG
The DNA here is from genome assembly GCA_964471245.1 of uncultured Rhodothermaceae bacterium. Taxonomy (GTDB): domain Bacteria; phylum Bacteroidota; class Rhodothermia; order Rhodothermales; family CAYYHN01; genus CAYYHN01. The sequence goes on from CAYYHN010000788.1 coordinate 1,379, forward strand.
CTACGGTGCAGTTGTCGGAGGAAGGACATAGGCTTGTGTGGGTGGAACGTGTCGATAGATGTCAAGGGTGAAAAGCTGTCAAGCTAGGAGCAAGTAGCAGGTTAGCATCCCACGGTGTCCTGTCACCCAAACCTTTTCGTGTTGCGCAAGCTTATAGCTCTTCAGCTTCGGCAAAACGGTAGCCAACACCCCAGACAGTCTTGATAAACCGAGGCTGCGAAGGCTGCGCTTCAATCTTGTTGCGTAGGCGGTTAATGTGGGAGTTTACGGTGTGCTCGTAGCCATCGAACTGATAGCCCCACACGATGTCGAGCAGTTCGCGACGGCTGTAGGTATGGCCAGGGTTCGAGGCAAACAGCGTCAGCAGATCGTATTCCTTCGCTGTCAACTCTACCATCTGCTCAGCCAACATCACTTTGCGCTTGTTCGTTTCGATGGTCAATTCGCCTAACTGAATGTGTGTTGGCTCAGCTTCGTTTGCTTGGGCCGACACTTCCATCCGCCGAAAGATGGCCTTGATGCGGGCCAGCAACTCGCGAATGCTGAACGGCTTGGTCATGTAATCGTCCGCGCCCAATTCAAGGCCCAGCACCTTGTCCAGTTCTTCAGAGCGCGCACTCAGGATAAGGATCGGCGTATGGGCGTTCTCGGCCCGAATACGCTTGCAGATATCCAGCCCATCCATGCGCGGCAACATAAGGTCGAGGATGAACAGATCGTACGTGCCATGCATTGCCAGCATTAGCCCCTTGGCCCCATCGCTCGCCCAATCGACCACATGGCCGAGGTCTTGTAGGTGCAAACGAATTAGGTTTGCAATATCGTGGTCATCTTCTACGATGAGGACGTGACGGCTCATAGCTTCATGCAGTTGAGGCAAAGGACATAGTCTCTGTGAACGCAACCACGTCCCGCGTTACGGCTCCAATATGCACAATTTTGCCTTGTACTTCCTCGCGAATGTATCACGCGGGGCGTTCGCGTTGTTCACGGATGGGATTTGGGAGTGTGGGGAGATGGGTGGTTGGAGGGATGGGAGATTCAGGCAAGATGGGGAGTTTGGGATAATGGGCTGAGCGGATGAACGTAGTCCGAAAGTGAGCCGCATGCGAGCGTACAAATCACGAACTATGAATCACGAAAGCGAGGCAACGCCGAGCGTCAAAGTGCTTCGCTCGATAAGCGCATCAAGCGGTCGATCATGTACTGACGTTCGGGGCTGACTTGGCCGGTGAGGTACTGCTCAGCCATCAGGCTGGCGATGG
>CAYYHN010000789.1:0-728 GCA_964471245.1 uncultured Rhodothermaceae bacterium
AAATGGGAACGGACCTTGCGGTCCGTTGCGGTACATACCAAAGTCGAGGCGTGGCGGCGTGGTGCGCGCATTGCCCGTGTTGCCCACCAGCCCCAGCGTATCGCCCGGCTCCACACGCTGACCGGACCGCACCATCTGCGAGTCGAGATGGGCGTAGTAGTAGTTGTAGCCCCTGCGGTCGCGCAGCCAAACGACTTTTCCCCCTAAGCCACGGTTTTGCACGCGTGTGATGCGCCCCGCCACAGATGCTACTGTCGGTGTGCCTTTCGGTGCAAAAATATCGACGCCATGATGGTCGCGGCGGCCTCCATCCCGAGGATCACCGAAAAAGCTGCGGATGTCTCCGCTGTCCTTGCCTGAAACCGGAAACACAATGCTGCCTGCCACTTCGATGGTGAGCCGCGCGCGACCGCCGTGCAAGAGTTCGGGTTGGATACGCAGCACGTATGTTTGCGTGCGGCCTACTTCGTATGAAAGAACCATCGTGCTATCAGCGCTGGCAACGCGATTCGCGGGGCGACCTGAGCGAGGCGTGGCATACAGATCGACAAACAACAACCCCTGAGTATCGCGTTGCTGTTCCGCACGCACACGTAACAACTGGCCGTGCTGGAGTTCGAGTGCATATGCAACCGCATTTGGCTCAGCAGGGTCAAAGTAAACAATCTCTTGATGCGGAACGCCGACGTTGGGTGGCTGCTGCAATACGTTTTCGCTAGCAGACAACC
>CAYYHN010000789.1:738-2642 GCA_964471245.1 uncultured Rhodothermaceae bacterium
TGCCCATGCAAATGCGCCGGACGCCAGCGTTGGCGTACTTCTGCTGCCTGAGCAATACAGTGAAGAAGAAGTTCGCCCATGCAAATGCGCCGGACGCCAGCGTTGGCGTACTTCTTCTGCCTGTTCACACCCAAGCCCTCCCACCAAGCTACCTACGAGCAAACAGAGTACAAGAGCAATGCGGACAGTGGGCATGACGAGACGGCGGTTTGACAGTGCTAAAAAACCAACTTTGCCCTACGCACCTTAGCAATCCCGGTTGCACTTGCGCGTATTCGCACACTGGGCAGATCTGTCGCCCCTATTCTACTTACACTTTGCGTTGCCTTCATGGCAGAACATGAACCTTTGCTCAAGCGTCGCGTTTGCTTCATCCTTTCCCAAACTCGGGCCTTCTGCCCCGCCAACTAAATCGTATGCACGACGACCTCCTCACGCTTATCCACGCACACCAACGCTTTGTGCTGACGACGCACCGCCGCCCCGATGGCGATGCGGTTGGTTCGACGGTGGCGATGGCGCTGTTTCTGCAGAAGCTGGGCAAAGACGCCGTCATCTACAGCCACGACGCACCTGCACACAACCTAACGTGGATGGACGGAGCCGACCTGATTCACGAGTTCACAGGGAGCGTTGAGGAATTGGCAACCTTGGCAGCAGCAGATGTGCTGCTCATCCTCGACACCAACGCCGTGGATCGGCTCGGCAACGTAGGCACGCCCTTGCGCAACAGCGGCGGCGTGAAGGTGCTGATTGACCACCACACCAAACCCGAAAACTGGTTTGACCTCACCATCCGCCGCGAGTCGGCATCTTCGACGGGCGAGTTGGTATACGAAATTATCGCCGCTGAAGACCCAAACCTGATCGACACGGCGATTGCCCAAGCGCTGTACACGGCCATCATGACGGACACGGGTTCGTTCCGCTTCAGCAACGTCACCGCCACGGTGCACCGCGTGGTTGCCGATCTCTTGGAACGCGGCGCTTTCGACCCCGACCCGCTGCATGCCGACATTTTCGACGTGAAAACAGAGCAGAGCATGCGGCTGATGGGCAAGGCGTTGGACAGCCTCGTCCTGCTACACGACGGCCATGTAGGCCACATGCGCGTCACCTCGCGGATGCTGCGCGAAACTGATGCCGACCGCGATGACACCGAGGGCTTCGTCAACATGATTTTAGCTATCGAGGGCGTGCGCGTTGCGTTGCTCTTCATCGAGACGGACAGCGGCGTCAAGGTCAGCTTTCGGTCTAAGGGCGACTGGCATGTGCATACGTGGGCGCAGTCATTTGGCGGCGGCGGCCACCGCAATGCCTCTGGTGCCTACCTGAATGGCACACTCGATGACATTATTCACACGGTTCTGACTGCTGCGCCGTCGTACCTCCCCTTGGACGAGTCGGAAGCGGACCAAGAGGAAGACGATAGCGACCTGCTCCAAGCATTCATGAACAAGCAAACCCATCGCGCTACGTGATAAAAGTATCCAATACATCGCTACCTTTGGCCGACCTCGAAGTCGACCTGCTACTGGTCCCAACCACGGCAGCCGACTGGGCCACTACGCGCACCACCTTGGCCGCCGCATTCGGCGCAACCGTCGACCGTGCGGCGCTCGACTTCAAAGGAGCTGTTCAACAGAACACGCTTCTTTACCCTAGCATGGGCGCGGCCAAACGTATGCTCATCGTCGGCTTGGGTGATGCACCCGATGCAGAGGATTTGCGTGCGGCAGCCGCTACCGGAGCAGAACAGGCCCAAAAGCTTGGTGTAGAAACTGTAGGCATATTGCCACCGAGCCTTGCGCTGGATGAAGAAGTCATCGCACAAGCGTTGGTGGAAGGTTTCATCCTTGGTGGGTATGCGTACAACACGTACAAAACAGATGCAAAAGCGAATC
>CAYYHN010000790.1:0-2638 GCA_964471245.1 uncultured Rhodothermaceae bacterium
TCGCACTCATCGGCGACGATGTGACGCCGGAAGCGCTGGCAGCAGGCATCGGCATCCTGTTCATGGCGCGCGGCATTGGGACGGGGATTGGGCCCATCGTCGCACGCAATCTGTTCAAAGACCGCAGGCGCTGGCCGTTGGTGCTAGGTGCGTGTGTCTCGGTGAGTGGTGTCTTCTACAGCGTCGTTGGGCTTGTGCCGTGGAGCCCCGCCGGATGGGCCGTCGCGCTGTTGATCTCGCTCATCATGATTGCCCATGCAAGCAGCGGCGCGAACTGGGTGCTCGCGTCGGTCATGCTGCAAGAGCGCACCGAAGACCGGTACCGCGGCCGCGTCTTCGCCACCGACTGGCTGCTTGTCATGCTCGCCGACGTCATCTCAATTCTTGCTGCGAGCCTCCTCCTTCAGTTCGACGTCGTCGATCTGCGAACTGCGGTGCAAATCTTTGCGGCCGTGCAGATTCTCGCTGGGCTGATCTGGATTGGCTATGTGGTTCCGCGCGAGCGTCGCGTGCAGGCAGCGATGAAGTGAGTTGCGCGGTCTTGTCTCTTCACACGATGGGCTTACGGGTTTTCGCGGGCGATGCGCGTGTGGACCTCGTTGACTTGCATTAGCGCAGCAGATCCGTACCACGGATGTAACTCCATCACAAGGCGGCCCGCTTGTACGGCGGGATCGGTAGCGGTGAGTGCTTCGGCTTCCTCAATCGTTGGGACGTTGAACAGGTAGATGCCTTGGTAGTCACCGCTGTCAAGGAAGGGGCCTGCCAGGACAAGTTGACCAGCCTCGGCCATGCGGCGAATATTTGCCATATGAGCCGCTTGAATCTCAGCGGCAGCAAGCGAGTCTTGGTCCCGGTTGGGGCCGGCTTTGAGGAACGCCATCACGTAGGAGCGCATCCCATAAGGGTCTGCACCAAGGCGTTCCGCGAGAGCCGCATCGAATGTAGATGTTGCTACCTGAGGGACTGCAGGTTCAGCAGCAGGTGCATCAGCGGTACAGGCGCTGATGAGGAAGGCAAAAAGAACTAAGAATGCGGATGGGCTTATTGTGTGCTGCGCGTAGGCTGTAGGCATCAGAAGCAGGGTTAGGCCGAGAAAGGCGTGTGCGGTGGTCGTGTTGCGAAGCCAAGGTACAATGCATCCAAGAGCCATGGGTAGGCCTTTAGTGCAGAAATGAAGGGCATACATCGGGTACCTCTGCACGAATTCGCCTACCTTCTGCGACGACTTGTTCTATGCAACCTCGATGCTATCCGATGCGCCTCCTCTTTATCCTCCTTGTTGGCTTTACTGGTTTCGGTTGTGCTGAAACGCCAGATGCAGCCGACACCCCTACTCCATCTGCTGAGGCTGTCTCCATACCCGAAGTCCCAGCGATCCCGCTTGATACGGCTATTGTGGCCGGTTTGCAGCCCGATATAGGGGACTCGCTTGCTTGGGCGACAGCGCGCTACGTGCAACAGTTTCAGCAAGTGCGTACCAGCGATGAACTCGTGGCGGTCTACACGGATATACGCAATCTATCGAGCCGGATCAACCAGATCATTGCGATCCCCTATGAAGTCGTCTACCGCTGGTCGGATAGCTTGCGCACGCATATGCCGTTACCAGGGCTTGTGGCATCGTGCGTAGCCGAGTGTACCGAAGCCGTCTTCTCCGTGCGTACCACCGATTTCTTAGCGAAAGCCGAACAGACCGAGGCAACCTACGACGAGGACTTTTTCCAATTGATGGAAGACGTGTATTGGGGTGAACTCACTTGGTTTGATGGGACACAGGTTGACAACCCAATTTGGTTCGAGAAGACATGGGACTACGGCGGCTCCAGCGTCTTGGGCGACAGCGTTCATGTTGATGTACTACATCGCATCCTTGGGTTGAAGGCAGAAGCCCCTGAGGCGCTCCAAGAAGACCTGCGTACCATGCGTACAGACGTGTTCAACGATATCATCGGCCAAGATCGGGTATGTACGACCTATATGAATCCGCTTGGTCCCATACAGACCGAGATCAACGCCGTGCTTGCCCTGGATGGACTCGCCGACGGCGAACGTAACCAACTGACAACCCGCTTAGCTGAATTTGATGACCTTGTAGCCAACCAGATTGAAGTGAACTGCCGCGAAGGTGCATGTACTTGTGGCCAAGGATAGAACAAGCATTGTTGAGAACAAGTCATTCATGTCCGCCTACACCACCATCCGCTGCGCCACCCTCACCGATGCCAATTCGCTCGCCAGTCTGGCCGCGCAAAGCTTCCGTGCGGCCTTCGCCGCCGATAACGCCATCAAGGACATGGACGACTATGTGCGCGAGGCCTTCGCCGTTGAGCAAATTGAACGTGAGTTGCAGGACGAAGCCAATACCTTCTTCGTAGCTGAGCATCCAGAACGCATCACGTTGCAAGGCTATGCGAAGCTTCGTGCTGGGCACCCCGAGCCATGCGTGTCAGGACCTAACCCCGTTGAGATTGAACGGCTGTACGCAGCCCCGGAAGCCATTGGCACAGGCGTGGGGGCCGCGCTAATGCAGGCATGCCTCGATGCCGCCAAGGCGCACGGATATGCTACGGTCTGGCTCGGCGTGTGGGAAGAAAACCATCGCGCCTGCCGCTTCTACGAAAAATGGGGGTTTATC
>CAYYHN010000791.1:0-2631 GCA_964471245.1 uncultured Rhodothermaceae bacterium
CCCTGTACTGCGTTCCTTTGTACGGCCAAAACATTGGTTCACCATGGCCCGTGAGAAAGCCAATCGTAAGCGTGTTTTCACGTGTTAGGCGTCGGATCGCCGTGGTCAAGTCGTATTCCAGCGATGCTATATCTTGCAGAACCGGGATGACCTCGCGTTCGCCTTGGTACTGCACGGCTACACCCATGTAGGCGTTCTTGAGCTGCACGTTATCCTGTTCGACGACTTGGATGGTGAGCGGCGGAATCTGAAAGCGCTGGGCGGCTTCTTGCAGTGCCTCGTCGTTCGAGATAAACGTATACTGCACGTTCTGGCCACCGTAAGCACGGTAGTCGTCTAGCTTGTCCTTCAAGAAGCGGCGATTGGTGCTGTACGGAGCAGGCAGGTCGTCATTGAAGACCGCCGTGATGGTCACGGGGTCGTCCAGCCCTTCGACGAGGTCGATGGACGCGTCGGAGAGTGAGTAGACGCGATCGTCTGTCAGGTCGAGGCGGCCGAAGACGTTGAGCCCGATGAGATTGATGACAACGAGCATTACCCCAACGAGCAGGATGGTAGTGCGGGAAGTCCAGTCGCGTTTCATGGCTGAAAGGAGTGGGTCTGGAGCGGCAACGGTTATTCAGGGCGGCGGGCGAGGTTGTAGGCCGTCAGCAGGATGGCGAAGGCTGTCATAGAGACGTAATAGAGCACATCCCGCGTGTCGATGACGCCGCGCAGCAGGTTCTGGTAATGGTACTCCGTGCTCATGTATTGCAGCACGGTACCGAGTGTGCCGGGCAGCAGCGCCGTCACCTTGTCGAGCATGAAGAACGTGAAGATGATCGCAAAGGCGAGGATGAAGGCAACGATTTGGTTACGCGTCAGGCTCGAGGCAAACACGCCAATAGCTGCGTACGTCATGCCTAATAGAAAGAGACCGAGATAGCCACCGAGTGTCGCGCCAAAGTCGAGGTCGCCGAGAGTCGCCAGCGTGAGGGTGTAGAGCAGCGTCAGCCCAATCGCGACCACCAGAAAAATCGTCACGGCCAGCAGCTTCCCGACGATCAGTTGCCAATCCTTGATTGGCATTGTCAACAGCAGTTCGAGCGTGCGCGCGCGGCGTTCCTCGGCGAATGTCGACATCGTGAGTGCTGGTATGAAGAACAAGAAGATGAACGGGATAATGTTGAACACTTCGCGCAAGGACGCCACATTCTGTAGGAACAGCGTCGTGCCAAAGAACCAGCCGACGATCAGTAGGAAGACTGTCAGGACGACATAGGCCAGAGGTCCGTCGAAGAACGCGCGGATCTCGCGCTGTGCAAGCGACCAAGAGGTAGCCATGAGATCAAGTGAAGATCAAAGGTTAGAAAAAGAGAGCCACGGAGGTGCTAGGCCGACGTCAGTTGCCGGAACACGTCTTCGAGATTGGCGCGGTCGCGATGGAGTTCCGTCAGTGTCCAGCCGTGTTCGACGGCGAGGCCGAAGAGGGCAGGGCGGAGATCGTCGCTCGTGTCGGCCAGCAGCGTGAACAGCCATTCACCGTGACCATTGGAGACAGGCTCGATGCTGCGGAGTGGACCCCAAGCAGCGAGCGTTTGGGCAACTGCCTGCGCCGAGAGAGAATCGTTTGGTTGCACGCCCAGCCGCACGCGTTGTCCGCCTGCAAATTGGTCCTGCAAGTCCTGCGGCGAACCATCTGCTACAAGTTGGCCCTTGTTAATGATGAGCACCCGGTCGCAAGACGCCTGCACTTCTGGCAGGATGTGCGTCGAGAGGATTACCGTCTTCTCCCGGCCAATCGCCTTGATGAGTTCGCGGATCTCGACGATCTGGTTGGGATCGAGGCCCGATGTAGGTTCGTCGAGGATCAAGATTGGCGGATTGTGAATCATCGCTTGGGCTAACCCAACCCGCTGCCGGTAACCCTTCGAGAGTGCTTCAATGCGTTTGCCTAGTACAGCACCAAGGCCGCAGACGTCAGCCATTTCGGCGATCCGTTTGGGCTGCTCATCCTTTGGAACGCCTCGCATTGTGGCAACAAACCCAAGATAGTCGAACACTACCATGTCGGTGTATAGCGGCGTGCTCTCGGGCAGGTAGCCGATGCGCTGGCGGATGGCGAGCGTGTCCTGCGTGACGTCGTAGCCGTCGACGCGGACGGTGCCTTTGGTTGGTGGGAGGTAGCAGGTCAGCACCTTCATAGTGGTCGACTTGCCCGCGCCATTTGGGCCTAGGAAGCCAAGGATTTCGCCCTGCTGTACCGAAAAAGAGATGTTGTCTACAGCCACCTCCGGGCCGTAGTGTTTGCTAAAGCCGTGGACTTCGATCATGGTTCAGGGAAAAAGATGTCCGAGAAGCACAAAAGAACGCAAAAAGAAAAACGTGTATTTATTTGCACAGAAACGGCTCAGGATCCCGATTCTGTACCTATATCAAATCACGTTCATGGAAATTTTAAACTGTAGGCAGGTCTTGTCACCGCACGGATGCTTGCCAAAAAGCATCCGCTTGTTTGCGCCGCGTAGTAGGATCTTGATTCCACCACTCTAGCGCGTTAAAGCCATCGAAGTTGTAGAAGAGATAGAGCTTGTCGTTTTCAGAGACTGTTTGGTAAGTCATGCAACACGGCGGATCATGATGCGAATGGCA
>CAYYHN010000792.1:0-2629 GCA_964471245.1 uncultured Rhodothermaceae bacterium
GAGCAGCGTGAGGAAAAGCAAGCAACGCATGGTCGTGTGCGTTCAGTTCTAAGTGACATTGCAAAGCTACTGGCATAAGGAGCCACAAGAACCGCGAAATCGACCAGTCGGGCCGATCTGCCGACCAGTGTTCGTGGAGCAAATGCGGGGTTTCGTCGATGCTGCGTGCAAAAAAAGCCAGTCGGCGGCGTACAAGACGGTACCGGCTGGCTTTTCAGGTGAGGGCATTCTACAGGCATCAAGCTAAGTACCCTGCCTCGTCAAGGTAGGCCATGATGTGATCCGCACACGCTTCAGCACTGTGGGCCATCGTATCCAAGACAATCTCCGCGTCCGTCGGTGCCTCGTACGGGTCGTCGATCCCCGTGAACCCCTTGATGATCCCCGCACGCGCTTTCGCGTACAAACCCTTTACATCACGCCGCTCACACTCTGCCAGCGGCGTATCGACGAACACCTCGATGTAGCCGCCATACCCGCTGATGCGCTTGCGGTTGGCCTTGCGGTCCGCTTCGTACGGAGCGATGGGGGCACACACCGCTGTGCCCCGGTGCTTCGTGATCTCACTGGCCACGTACCCTATCCGCTGCACGTTCGTCGAGCGGTCCTCGGCTGAGAAGCCCAACCCTTTCGACAGGTTCGTCCGCACGATGTCGCCATCGAGCAGTGTGGCCGGACGACCGCCGCGCTCCAACAGCTTCACCATTAGCGCATTGGCGATGGTCGACTTGCCTGAACCAGACAATCCCGTGAAGAAGACCGTGAACCCTTGCTGGTGCTTCGGCGGATGCGTCTTGCGCAACTCTGCCACCACCTCGGGGTATGAGAACCACGATGGAATCGTGTCGCCATTGGCCAGCAATTCGCGTAGCTGGGTGCCCGAGATCATCTCGAAGGCCTTGCCCGCAGCTTGCACGTCGTCGATGGGCTGGTAGTTGTCCTCGGCCGGGACATAGACCATCAAGCGGAAGGGGACCATCGTGATGCCAAGTTCGTCTTGGTACTTAATGACGAGGTCTTGTGCATCGTACGGGCCGTAGAACGGCTCACCATGCTCATCTTTGCCCGGACCCGCATGGTCGCGACCAACCACGAGGTGCGTACAGCCGTAGTTCTTGCGGATGATGGCATGCCAGACGGCTTCGCGGGGGCCGCCCATGCGCATCGCCAGCGGCAACAGGCTGATGGTGGCGCGGCCTTCGGGGTAGTACTTAAGGAGCTCTTTGTAGCAGCGAACCCGCGTGTAGTAGTCGATGTCGCCGGGCTTGGTCATGCCCACCACGGGATGAATCAGCAGGTGCCCGCCGATTTCTTCGGCTGCACGGTCGGTGAGCTCTTTGTGGGCGCGGTGCATGGGGTTGCGCGTTTGGAACGCGACGACTTGGTCCCACGCCTGCTCCGAGAACATCGCGCGCGTTTGAGTGGGTGTGCGGCGCAGGTCGTGGAAGTCGTAGTGGATGGGCAGTTCGATGCCTTCGAGGGCGCCGCCGATGTAGTAGGCCCCGGCTTCGTTCATGAGGTAGCCAACGGCTGGATGCTGGTGGCTGGTCGTGCCGAAGACTTCGGTGGCTTCGCGTGCTTTGTCGGGTTGCCAGATGTCGGAGATGGTGAGGATGGCAAGGAGGCGTCCGGTTTGGTCGCGCAGGGCAACGCGGTCGCCGGTGGTGTGTGCGGAAGCGGTGGTTTTGGGTACATCGAGCGTGATGGGCATGGGCCAGAGGGTGCCATCGCTGAGGCGCATGTCCGAGACGACGCTATCGTAGTCGGCTTGGCTGAGGAAGCCTGAGAGGGGTGAGAAGGCGCCATTGAGGAGCAGTTCGATGTCACAGAGTTGGCGCGTGGTAAGGGCAATCGAGGGCAGGTTGAGTGCTTCAGCTTTAGCTTGTTCGAGGGCGTCACCGCTCAGCATGACATTGCAAAGTGTGCCGCCGTGCGGTGCGATTAGATTGGTGGACATACAGAGAATTGTATTATTGAAATCGTCACGGAATGTGGGTCCGGATTGGCAGCAGCGTGCATGGCCCGAACAAGTCGCGATAACTTACGGGCTACCTTTGTAATAGAGTGGGGAAGGCCTTGGATAGGCTATAAAAAAGGAGCGAATACGGCTTGAAAGGTAGGGCGTAGTGACATTCATCTTGAATCACCTGATTGGGCCCCTTTTCAACCAACTCTGCGTCGCCTTCCTCGCACGATGCGCTGCATTGCGCTTCGAAAAACGCCTTAATCGGTAATGCCCTCAAATCTCATTGACATCCTGAACGTCACTACACCCTAGAAGGGGATTGCGTTATGCAGCAAGGTGTTGCACAAGCATGTTGGCTTCAGCTAGGCTATTCATTGTGTTTGGCGAGAGCCTGATTGTATTCCAATCATTGCTGTGAAACGCACGGAAGACATAGCCGTGTTGCTGAAACAAATCTGTAAAAACGGCGCGGCTGTCACGATGCACTTCGATGGCGTATAGCGATCCATTGAGCGCCCACATACGAGGGGACTTCCATGTGAGGCCCTGGGTGACATCAACGTGTTCTTGTATCGTTTTCCACAAAGCATGACGATGGTCGACAGCGGCGCTATTTCGATTCGCTTGCTGCTGAAAGGCAAGGGCGTCACCGAGGGCAATGAC
>CAYYHN010000793.1:0-2626 GCA_964471245.1 uncultured Rhodothermaceae bacterium
CCTTTGGGACGAGGTCAAACAGCAGCACAGGTTGATCTGCTCCAAAGCGCAAATGTTCGAGGCGCAGTCGAGTTGCGTTGGTTTGCGTCCAGCGGTAGACGTTGCGGAAGCGCAATGTGGTGCCATCGGTTGCCGTCCATTGGCCGTGCTCGGTGAAGACGATCGTCTCTGCATGGGGTTGTGTCACAGCTACGGAGCCTTCCCCCGTACCATTCCAACCGCCTTCTGCACGATGCGAGATCGCCGTGAAGCGCAAGTGGTCTACCGCTAAAAGGCGAGTCCAGAGGTTGAGCCGTGTCGGTGCGGGCATAGGGTAGGAGATGGTTTGCAGTGGACAGCATCGGAAGATACTTCATGAACCTCGATGGTACCCCGTCGTTGAAACCCCGATGTGAGGCACAAACGATAGGCCCACCAATGGATTCTGGAACTGCCAGCGGCGTAATCAATCGCCTCTTCCACTTCTTCTATCAACGCAAGAAGCCACGCCCTGCGCCGGAGGCTCGGCCGCGCTTGGCTAGGCTACCCAAGTACACGTTCACGTTTGCGCCGCCGTCCTCGCTCGCGTCTGCCGCTGATCCCGTTGCGTTGCTAGAGCCTATCCTCACCAATCTTGGGTTCGAACTCGACCGCGAGACGCGTCACAAGGCGGTCTTTCGGCGCGGCTACGATGTCGGCGACTTCTCGATCAAGTACATCGCGGTGAACATCACCTTTGCGCTGCCGATGACAGATGCCGTGCAGATGACGTTGGCATACGGCAAGTTCGCGGCTGTGGACACATGCGCTCTCTGGCAACTGGGACGTGAGGTCGAGGCAGCCGTGTTGGCATGTGCCGAGGCCGACCCACCACAACTAGAAGCGCCCGCTGAGTCGCCTATCGAGGTGGCCACGCCTGTGCCCGAAACGGTGCCGCGTAAGCACGACTAGCACACGTTGGGCTTGGTGCGTATGTTGGCAGCCCATCCAACCTACGTTTGCCATGCATCCCCACGCCGAACTCATTACGCGCTTCTACACGGCTTTTCAGCAGCGCGACGCCGCTACGATGGCGACCTGCTACCACCGCGACCTCACGTTTCAGGATGAGGCCTTTGGTCCATTCGGCTACGACGATACAGTGGCGATGTGGACCATGCTCTGCGCCCGTGGCAAAGACCTCGCCCTCACCTTCCGTGATGTTGCCGCTGATGATACGACGGGTCGTGCACACTGGGAGGCGCGCTACACCTTCAGCCAAACCGGCCGCCACGTTCACAACCGCATCGACGCTTCGTTTCGTTTCCAAGATGGCCTGATCGTCGCCCACCGCGACCATTTCGACTTTTGGCGATGGTCGCGGCAGGCGTTGGGCGCGCCCGGCATGTTGCTCGGCTGGTCGCCGTGGCTGCGTGGGCAGGTGCAGCAGAAGGCGATGAAGTCGCTTCGGGTGTTTCAGAAGAAGGCTGCGGGCTGAGGCATCACGCGAGCCGGATGATCCGATCGGCGTAACGCACGGAGACATCCGCGACGAGAAGGGCATTGGGCCGATCGTTTTGTTCTACCCGCTGCTGGGCTTCAGCTTGTGTCAGTCCTGTCTGAATATGCCGGGCAAGCACACGCTGGGTACACACATCAATAGGTACGTCGAGGTACCACGTTTCGTCGAAGACCTCGGTACGCAGCCGATCCCAAGGTGCTTGGTCGAGGAGTAGGTAGTTGCCTTCCACCAAGACGAGTGGCGTGCCTGCGGCCAAGTGAATGGCGTCTTCTACTGGGTCGCCGATGTGGTGGTCGAAGCTTGGAAATGCGCCGTGACCAGTTTGCCGCGCATCTAGGAGCGTGGTCACAAACTTGGCTGCGTTGAACGTGAACGGAGTGCCTCGACGTGCATGCGCGTAGGCCGGATTGGGCATGGCGTCTAGTTCATGGCGGTAGTAATGGAAGCCGTCCATCGGGATGATCGTCAACGCTCGTCCCAGCCGTGCCTTCAGTTCGGTCGCCAGCGTGCTTTTGCCGCTGCCGGGGGCACCCGCAAGGCCAATCCACCATGTTTGCCCGTCGGCCAATTCTGGTATGCGTTGCTGCAACGCATGTGCAAGGCTATCGAATGAATCGATCATGCTGCCTCTGAGAGCCGGGCTGCGAGTTGGTTGATGTCCGGCGGGTCGAGCAGTCGCTTCTTGGCTAAGCCTTGTGCCGCAGCAAGCATCGCATGGCCGATGGCGACGGTTGATGTCACGCTGGCGAGGCGTTTCATAAGCGGGTCGAACGGCGTGAGGATCGCGTAGAGCACGCGATACAGCGTCACACGCGAGCGCACGCCGCGCAAGGGGCGGATGAAGCCGGGACGGAAGATGACGACTTCTTTGAAGCCGACTTTTTTCAGCGCGTTCTCAGCTTTGCCTTTTACCCGCGCCCACATCACGCGGCCTTGCTCCGTGTCGTCGGTGCCAGCACCCGAGACGAAACAGAAGCGCATGTCCGGGTTCTGCGCATGCAAAACCTTGGCGGCCGCCATTGTGAACGTGTACGTGATGCGTGTGTACGCCGCTTCGTCCATCCCTGCCGACGAGACGCCGAGGCACCAGAAGCAGGCATCGAGATCGGTGAGCTGGTCGGCAATGGGAGCGAAGTCCTCGAAGTT
>CAYYHN010000794.1:0-2622 GCA_964471245.1 uncultured Rhodothermaceae bacterium
CAATCTCCGATATACGGACGACGAAGCCGCGCACATTGCTTTGATGCAAGCGACACTGCGCCACCTGTTTCGGCGAACGCGCAAGGTGCTCTGTGTCAACTTCCTTTCGGATGCTGTCGACTTCCAGCAGCCGGACGCGTACCACCAAAACCCGATGGCTATCTGGGATTTTACCCAGCGGCACCTGTCGCCTCGTGCAGTGCTCGACCATAGCTACATGCCCTACGAATTTTCGCTGCTCGTCTACCGTGACGACCATATCCTTCGCCCGTTGAACACCTACCGCTCCCTATAAAACGTATGGCCACGCGCATCTTAACTAGTACCAACACCCGCCCGCATACGAAGCGCATCGCTGTCGATGTGCTGACGCCTATTGATGAGGCGGCCTACGAGCGGTATGTCCGCAATCACCCCGACGGATTGGTGTACTACAGCCTCCGGTACAAGCGCCTGATTCAGTCGGTGATGCCCAATGTGACGCCGCACTACCTGATCGCCAAGCGCAACGGCTGCATCTGCGGGGTGATGCCGATGATGAAGCAATCTGGTCCATACGGTGTGGTCATCAATGCCTTACCATACTACGGCAGCCACGGTGCCCCGCTTGCGGATGACGCCGCGACACTCCAAACGCTCTTGCACGCCTATGCGGTGCAGGTCATGCAGCCTGATGTAGCCGCCGCGACGCTCGTCGAAAACCCACTTGCCCCCCTGATGACCCAGCCCTTTGCTGTGCACGCGACGGATGAACGCATCGGCCAGTTTACCACGCTGCCCGTTACAGAGGATCGCGCAGCGGCTGCCGAGACGCTGATGGCCGCGTTCCATTACAAGACGCGCAACATGATCCGCAAGGCGCAGAAGCGCGGTGTGACGGTTCGTGCCGAGCCTAATGGGTGGGCGTTCTTGAAAAAGGTCCATCAGGAAAACATGGACGCGATGGGTGGCCTTGCCAAAAGCGCGGCCTTCTTCGAGCGCATCAAGTTACTCTTCCCAGACGAGCACAAGCTCTACGTTGCACGCATCGATGGCGAACCAGTTGCCGCCTTACTGCTGCTCTACTACAAAGGTGTGGTTGAATACTTCACGCCCGCCATCCGCGCCGAACACCGCAGCGACCAACCGCTCAGTCTTCTCATCTTCGAGGCCATGCTCGACGCCGCAACCTCTGGGCATCACGCATGGAACTGGGGGGGCACGTGGAAGAGCCAAACCAGCCTCCACCGCTTCAAGAAGCGCTGGGGTACTACAGACTATCCCTACCGCTATTTCGTCACGATCCAGAACGCTGACCTGACCAACCGCACCCGCGAAGACTTCAGCACGAACTACCCGAATAGCTACGTGCTGCCCTTCAGGTTGCTCCAAACCCAATAGATGCGCTTTCGCGCACGAAACGAAGAGGCGAAGAACGACGAGTCGAAGCGACAAAAGGAAGCTACTCTTCGACACTTTGATTCTTCGTTTCCTGATACCACCGCTTCATGCTTGACACAAACCTACTCGAATTAAGCACATGACCAATCCTAAGCATATTGTCATCGGAAGCGGCCTTACTGGCCTATTTACGGCCATGCTTTTGTCGGAGGATGGCGACAAAGACGTAGTCCTCATCGAACGTGAGCCAACCGTCGGCGGGCTGCTGCGCGGCTACGACTACGGCGAACACGGGTGGTTCGATTACGGGACGCACTACTTGGCACAAACGGGCAATGACGAGGTGGACCAGCGGTTCTACAGTCTGCTGCCCGAAGACCAATGGCACCACATGCCCGGCAACCGCCGCGACCTCGGTGGCATCTATTTTAAAGGCCAGGTGCAGCGCCACACGCCGTACATCGACCTCCGCAACTTGCCGCTCTCGATGCAGCGCCAAGCCATCGCCGACTTCTTCCTCAACCTAAATGCCCAACCGGACGAAGCGCAATCGAAGAATGCCTTTGAAGTTGCCGAAGCGCGTTTTGGGCCGTACATCGCCGACCAGATTATTCGGCCGGTCCTCGAAAAGATCTACAAAAAGCACCCGAGCAAGCTCAATACGCTGGCCCTTCGCCTAACACCACTCGGCCGCATTGCGTTTGTTGATGAAGGCATTGTTGCGGACCTGACGACCTCGCCGCTGCTCGGTAATCGCCTCGCTTTCACCGAACAACGCGACCTGCCTGCCGACCGTGGCTCGGGCCGCGCCTCGTTCTACCCTACGGACGGTGGCATGCAACGCGTAATCGATGCCATCGAAGCGCGCCTGCGCGAGCAAGGCGTGACGATCTTGACGGATGCACATGTGACGAAGATTACCTCAGAAGGAACAGCCTTGCAGGCCGTCGAACTCACGCAGCATGGCACCAAGCAGGTTCTTCCTGCAGCCCACGTTTACTGGACGGTGGCATTGCCTTTCCTACCTAACCTGCTGGGCATGGAACCGATCCGCCTCTCGTTCGACCGGCCTTGGCGCACCGTTATCGTCAACGTCTTACTCGAACGGCCACTCGAAGCACTAAACGATCTATACTATTGCTACTTCTACGACACACCGCACCGCTTGTACCGTATCGCCAACTACAGCGAATACTGCCCACAAGCTGCCTCGGAGCGCGGCGTCCCGATCTCACTCGAACT
>CAYYHN010000795.1:0-2620 GCA_964471245.1 uncultured Rhodothermaceae bacterium
CGTAAACGGTGGGCACACCAAGCGGATCTGGCCCCAGATGAAACACGCCGGATGCTGGAAACCACCATTTTGCTGCTCGAAGCCATCGGTGCTACCGAAGAGGCGCGTCAGTTGGAGCCGCAAGTTGTTGAACTGATGCAGGCTGAGTTAGCCGCGCGCTCGGGAGGAAACGTCGCGGTTGCCCAAGTCCAAGACAATGTTGATGATGTGCAAGCGTCTGGTGAGGCGTTTTGGAGCCGTGGGATTGCTTCTGTTCGCAAGTTCTTGACCAAAGGCGAACCCACTGAGCCGCTCGAAGCGCAGATCTATCTGCTTGAAGCCGTAGAAAAAGCCGTCCGACCTCATCGCGATCATTTCGTGTTCAATCGGATCAGTCTGCATATTCTCGCATCAGATTCCGAAACGCGGCATATGTACAACGAAGCCATCCGTATGGGCGATGGCATTCGGGCTGCGTTGGCGCGGCATCTGGCCGAAAGCCGTTTTCCGCTGCCTGCGCAATTGCAGGTCAGTTGGAAGCTCTATAAGTCCATTCCCAAGCGGTTCGTTACCCAACTGGAGCATGCGCCGGTATACGTAGAACTCACCCGGAAAAAGTCCGCTGCGACAGCAACTTTGCAGGTCCGCAAAGGCAATACCAACAAAGAACGATTCACGGTGCGAAGTGGGGCACCGCTCACCATTGGGCGCAAACGTGAAGTGCACGACGCTGACGGTCGCATCATTCGCCGCAACGAGATTGCCTTCATCGACTACCAGCACCCGAAGCTTGACGAAGCGGAGCGCAAGGTTCAGCAAACCGTTTCGCGTGCACATGCCCGTGTTGTGTATGACGAAGCTGAGGGGTGCTTTAAGGTATACGATGACCAGAGCACGTGGGGCACCTCTGTTGTTCGGGAAGGCTACCCGATCCCATTCCAAGTCAAACAACAGCCTGTGGCGCTCCAGCATGGCGACCTCATTTACATCGGCAAAGCATGCTTGCGGTTTACGCATGGACGAAAGGGTGAGTCCGATCGCGGCCGTGAGTGAATAAGCCGTATAGTGCAAAGTCGCAGAAGGCGATGCTAACTTCACGTCGTAGATTGCAGGGCCATTCTGCATCTTCAACGTTAGCCTACGCGCCATGCTTCGCATCCTAGCCGATGAAAACATCCCCGGTGTTACTGATCTGTTTTCTTCGATAGGAAGCGTTCGAACACGCCCCGGACGCGCGATCTCCAAGCAAGATGTTGAGACGACGGACATCCTGCTCGTTCGTAGCGTCACACCAGTGTCGAATGACTTGGTTGCCAATAGCCCAGTGCAGTTCGTTGGGACTGCAACCATTGGGACGGATCATGTTGATGTGCAGGCTTTGGCACAGCGCGGCATCCGCTTCGCCCATGCGCCGGGCTCGAATGCGGAATCCGTCGTCGAGTACATCCTTGCTGCGCTGTATGAAATCGCTGCGCAACGAGGGGAACAACTTGCTGGGAAGACCATCGGCGTGATTGGGTGCGGTGCAATCGGGGGACGCTTGCTCGACCGATTGCCTGTTGCAGGCTTTCGTGTTTTAGCAAACGATCCACCGCTGCAACGCAAAGCCGAAGCTCGGAACGAGTTGCACAATTATGTTTCCATCGAGCAGGTAGTAGCCGAGTCGGACATCATTACCCTGCACGTCCCACTCACCCACGAAGGAGAGGACGTGACCTATCACCTTTTTGATGCTGATACCTTAGCGCAATGCAAAATGGGAGTGTGGATCTTAAACGCGTGCAGAGGAGCAGTCATCGATAACATGGCTTTATTGGAGGCCGTAAAAAAAGGTGCTATCGCAGCGACAGTCTTGGATGTGTGGGAAAACGAGCCGAAGCCTAATCAGGAACTTGTGCAAGCAGTTGATCTCGCAACACCCCACATCGCGGGGTATTCCTACGATGGCAAAATCAATGGAACCATCCAACTGTATGAGGCGGTCTGCGATCATCTGGGCATGCCAGTAGGGCCGAAACCTCTTCAGTTACGCGTGCTTACTGCGCAAGATGAACGCCCGTTGATGCTTCCTTCAACGCTACCAAATGACCAAGCTTTTGTGCATGCATTGGTGCGTCAGTTGTATGACATCAGCGCTGATCATGCATGGATGCAGGCGACGCTATCCCTCGATGAGCACGAACGTGCTGCTGCGTTTATTGCGCAGCGCAAAGCATATCCTCGGCGACGTGGGTTCCAGTGGTATCAGCTGCCATCAAGCGCGCTCACACCGCATCAGCAGGAACTCGCATCACGGCTGTTGGGTCTGGATCTGATTCCTTAACTTGGGTCCCCACCGTTTATTTCTCTCGCACCATCGCAGTCCATGTCTCTACGTGTTATCGGTACCTTGTTCTGTGCCGCATTGTTCGCCTTCGCTTGTCAACCTTCTGGTTCGAATCAGTCTGACCGTGGCAATGATCCGTGGGTATTTCGGTCTGTGCTGGATGGTCATCCGCGCATGGTAACCCTTGCGCTAGCCGACGATTTCTGGGTTGCTTATAGCACTGCGCACGGGTCGTTGTACCAAGTCTGGAAGCACGGCGTGGCGTTTGAAGGAGCCGTCTACAACCAAGCACACGGTCCGCAGCCAACCAGTGAA
>CAYYHN010000796.1:0-2619 GCA_964471245.1 uncultured Rhodothermaceae bacterium
AGGAACGTCTCTTCGGCCTCGTTGAGCACATCGTTAACAATCGGGATGCGAATCGTCTGCTCTGTCGAGCCTGCTGCGAAGACCAAGGTACCGGACACGGCCGTATAGTCAGCCTCGGCGAGGGCCGTACCGTCTTCGGTTGTGTAGTCCACCGTCACCTCCGTCGCCGATGGGGCGTTCAAACGGACTGTCATGGTCGCTTCACCTGCGCTTTCGGCCACGCTGGAGGCCGCGTCCAACGCGACTTCGAGGGCGGCTTCGTTGTCGGTGATGACAACGTTGGCCGTCGTCTGTGTAAGCGTGCCACGGACAGGATTGCTGAAGCGCACCGTGAAGGCTTCCTCTGGTTCGATGACACCATCGTCGAGCAGTGGCACGGTGAAGGTTACGCGGGTGGTGCCTGCAGGGAAGGAGACCATACCGCTGGTGGCGGTGTAGTCGGTACCTGCCGTAGCCGTGCCATCCTCCGTCGCATAGTCTACCGTGACAACGAATGTGCTCGGCGCACTCAGCGACACTTCGACTTCCGCCTCGCTGCTGCCCTCCGTCACAGCAACATCAACGACCTGCACGTCAGGTGCCGCGTCATCATCCTCTACCGTCACCACGGCTTCGCTGCGCATGGCAATGGCACCCACCCACGCCGTCAGGCGTACGGCGAAGGCTTCAGTGTCCTCCATCAATGCATCATCGACGAGCGGAATAACCACGACGGCTTCGGTCGTTCCCGCTGGAAGAATGACTTGACCTTGCCCTGTGGCAAAGTCGGAGGCCGCTTGTGCCGTGCCTTCATCCGTCGCCCAATCAACCGTTACCGGATACGTAGCAGCTGCTTCGAGACGCACACGCACGCGTGCTTCGCCTTCGCGCTCGTTGACGGCAAGGTCATCGACCAGCAAGCGCGGGAATGTAGCAGGCCGATCCATGCCGTCCCATTCGACGGTCGCCCGGTTGCTTGCGGTCACTTCGCCGCCTCCAGTGCCATTAGGGATGAATGCGGCGTTTTCTACGCCTTCGAGGTCGACCACGATGCCGTCGCTGCCGCCTTCGCCTTGCACGCGCACATTGACCTGTGCCGATGGCTGCACCGTCACAGTATCGTCGCCGTCGCCGCTGCGCACGTCGATAGGCACTTGCAGCCCAGCATCCGCGCCTTCGATGCGGATGGCATCCGGGCCGTTACCGCCTTGCACAATTAGGCGCTGCGTTGGGTTGGTAAACGTCACCTCTTCGCTGCGGTCCCCATCGATAAACGTTTGCCCGTTGTTCGCATCGGCATCATCGCGCAGAACGATTTGGTCGCCGCCATCGGCAAAGATGAACGTACGGTCGGCTACCACGAGGTCATCGATGATCGGCTCCAAGCCCGTATAGAAGACATTGAGGCCCTCGATGCTGACCTGCCCGTCGCTCGCGTTGACAAACGTATGCACGACGTTGCTGGCTGAACCGTTGGTGAGCACGAGCACGTCACCCGGTTGCGTGTCGGGGCCGCCGCCGTTGAAGAAGAGACCGCCTGCGGGAATCGGCACGAAGCCGCCGAAGTCCAGCGTCAGCGTCTCGGCCGTTGGTGTCCCATTCAGGGTGAGCGATACGATGGCGCTCCATGGCGCTGTATAGATGAGCACACCATTGACAAACACTTGGAGGTCGCCGGTGATGGGATCGCGACGCAATTCAGGATCACCTTTGTCATCACCTTCGTCAGTATCGGGCAGTTCAATCTCGAGATCGACGCCTTCATCACCGTCTTCGATGACGACTTGGTAATCTTCAACCTCGCCGTCATCAGCCAAGCCGGTCGGTGCGAGTCCACCGGTGCTACTGAGCCGGAAGCGCATATAGGTCGTCCCTGCGGGCGCACCTGCGGGCACATCAAACCGAAGCGCGTTGAACCCAGCGGCCACCGCGAGGCTGGTGCCGCCCGTCACGTGTTCTGCCGGGTGGTCGAACACGCCGTTCTGGTTGAAGTCCATCCATGCATCAAGGAAACCCGCCTCAGAAGCTTGCACCGAAGCAAACGCTGACGTTGGCCGCTCGGTCTGGCGGATGAACGTGGTTCCGACGCTTGCGCCATCGTCACTGTCAGCATCGGCTCCGGTGCTTGGCGTACCATTGGTCTCGGCTGTGACGGCCGGGCCGAGTGTGAGCGTCGTGATGCCGTGGCGCGGTCCGTTGTCGGCCAGTGTGGTGCCATACGAAGCAGGTGCATCACCAAAGTCGAATGCGCCTAGCGGAGTCGTCTCGGTAGCGATGTTATCGTCTGGCGTAGCGTCTGCGCCGTTAGCATCGTCGTAGCTGATAGACGCCGTGTTCGTGATTTCCATGACGGAAGCCGGTGTTTCGGCTGCCACGGTGACGGTAAACGTTGCCTCGCCTTCGGCGCTGGCCGCGAGTGTGCCAAGATCCAAACGGTAGATGGTACCATCGTCGGTCTGCCATCCGGCTGTACTGGCTGCCGCATCGAATGCTGTATGTGTCGGCAGAGTCTCTGTAATAACGACGCCATTGCTCGCGCCTGTGCCCGCATTTCGGTAGCCCAGCGTATACACCAGCGCCCCCCCGCGCCCGACGACGACATCACCATCCGTCTTTGTCAACACGAGATCTTGGGTATCG
>CAYYHN010000797.1:0-2617 GCA_964471245.1 uncultured Rhodothermaceae bacterium
AAGGAACGCGGTCTGCGTAGAAAGCACCCGGCGGGCAATGCTGAGCTCGGCGATCTGGTTGATGCGCTCGGCTGTTTGCGGCTGCCGTTCCCATTCCGCAATCTGGCGGCCTGCCCAGAGGGCTTCGAGGGTGGTGTCGGCGCGTGCAAGGTCTTCATCGAGCAGTTGTTGTTCGACGGCCACGGCTACGCCGTCATAAAGCCCGCCAGCACGCATCACAAACGGAGGCTGTCCAATGCAGCGCCCTACTTCCAGCACGGCGCGTCCGGGTGTGTTGTTGGGTTGTTGCAACGTGAAGCGGTCGAAGCAGAAGCCATCGACGCCGAGTGCCGTGTGGATATCGAAGGCCGTCAGGTTGCCCGTTGCTGAGGGGAAGGCGGCCGTGAGGCTGCTCGTGAGTGAGCCCCCGTCGCGGAGCGTGGTGCTTTCGCCACCAAAGCGGTCGGTCAGCGCGGTGTAGAGCAGCGTGTTGCCCATCGCGAAGGCCGCTTGGTTTTGGTAGCGCGCGGGGGCTTCCGTGGCAGCATCCACGATGTAAAACGGCTCAGGCGGCGCTACAAGGCGAGCGGCTAGGTCGTTGGTAATTTGCGTGGCCGTGCTGGTGGCTCCGTGGCGGTCGCCACTAGATACCAGCAGCACCGGCGCGCTGCCCCATGTATTGAGCACATCGGTAGCGGAGGCGAGCAAGCCGGTCAGGTTCGAGATGCCGGGCAACGAGGCGATGGGCACGCCATCAAATGCAGCCGCGAGGTTCGCAGTGGTGGCCGGTTTCCAGTCGGTCATCGCTTCGTACGTCGCGGATCCCGACACAAGCAGCCCAAACTCGGTGGAGGACCCAAGGCGTGTTTGCAGGAAAGCACGTGTCTCGGCAAGGAAGGCTTCTGCCGAAAGCGTTGTGTGGGCGGCATCGTAATCCACGAGCACCAACAAGCGCGCAGGTGTCCCGAGGCTAAGTGCAACCGCAGGCTCCATCGCCATTTGGTAGACGTGAATGCCGAGTGCATCCGATGTCGTCTCTTCACGCAGGCTCACGAAGGTGCCGTTGGCGGTCGCTGCATCAAACTGGATCGACACATCCTGAGCTTGGTTGGGTACCTCCGCCTGCAAGAACGGGCGTTCGTCGACGTCGAGCAGTAATTGGAAGGCAGCGTCCACATTTTCGCTGAAGCGCGGGTTCGTCCACGTTTCGTTGGGGCGGCTAAGCACGAAGAAGCGGTCGGGCCACGTGCGTGCATGGCGCAGCAGGTCGGTCGGGATGGGCGCCTGCACGGCGCCGTCGGCCCATGTCACCGGGACCAGCCACGTCAGCTTCACGCGCCGCGACTCGCTCGGGAGCATCGGGTAGATGCGCAATTCATACCGCTCCGGCCCACGCTTGTAGAGGATCGAGGGGTCCCGGCGGCGGTTGACGATGCCTTCGTAGGTCTCTTGTGCTTCGCGGCGGTCCAAGATGTCGGCACGCATGATGTCGTCGCCCACCCAGAGCCACGAGTCTGTAACGACGGCATCGGTAGGGAGGTTGAAGAAATACTCGATCTCCAGTTGTGTCCCTGCAACAAAGCGATTGCTGTCGGTCGAGAAAGTCAGGTACAGCCCATATTCGAGGTAAATGCCTTTCGGCTCGATGGTCAGCACGGCCTCGTCGATGTTGCCTTGGGCGCTTTGCCATGGGTTTTGCGGGTCGAGGACCCTGAGTTGCCCTGCGGCGGATGTCGCGAAGCCAAAGAGCAAGAGAAGTCCGAGGAGTCGAGGTGCATTCATGGGTGGAAATCGGTTACTTCGGGGTGGGAGGCGAACAGAGATGCAAGACCCTCAACGAACCAGCGTCACGGTCTGGCTGAGCACGGCGTCGGGCAGGCTGAGGACGAAGAAATAGGTTCCCGACGGCGCGAGTAGGCCTTGGTCGGTGCGGCCATCCCACGTGACGGTGTAGACGCCCGGACCATGAACCGGAACGGCCAGCACACGCACCACTTGGCCCAGCGTGTTGTAGATGGTCACACGCACGACTTCGGCCATGGCATCGTGCACTTCAAATCGGAGCGTCGTGCGGTCGGCGAAGGGGTTAGGGTAGGCGTCGAGCACCACCACGCGGGCCACTGTTGGGAGCTCAGGAGCGGCCTCCGTATCCGTGCTCTGCACATCCGATTCAACGCCGCCTCGGAATCTGGTGAACGGGCTCAGCACGCCAAAGGACAAGCTCAACTCGATGACTTGGTCGCGCATCGCACGGGCTTCAGGTGTCGTTTCGCCGAGGCGGTAGTATTCGACGAGCAGGCGTTCGATCTGCATCTTGGCCCAGATCTTTGGCAAGAAGCGAAACTGCTCGTCGTGGTCGGAAGCAAGGTCGAGGGTGTAGGTGTATTGCACGGCCTGCCCAAATGCTTGACCGCGGAGCGACACTTGTACCGGCTGGGCACGGGCGTAGCGCCCGGCGACGATCATCTGCTGGCCTTGGTAAAGGTTGGGCAACGGTCCGGGTAGCACATCCGTAATGATCGGCGGGTCGAACTGGATCTGGGTGTCGAGCAAGACGGGGTTGCGGATCTGGTTGTAGAACGCCGTGATGCTCGCTTCCAGCGCGTCGTCGTCGAGAAACGCGGCCAAGCCTTCGTTG
>CAYYHN010000798.1:0-2616 GCA_964471245.1 uncultured Rhodothermaceae bacterium
CTGATTATCACCGACGGCCAGCAAGTAGCTCCCGTCGCGTTCACCGTGCCCGTGCGCCACTTGCGCTGGTTCGCCCAAAGCTTCGACCCGAACGTTGCAACGGAGGCCGCGCCCCAACCCAACACGTTCGTCCTCGGGCAGAACTACCCCAACCCCTTCAATCCGACCACCACGTTGCCCTTCACGCTAGGCACGGCAGCCCATGTTCACTTGGCCGTCTACGACGTGCTCGGCCGCCACATCACCACGCTGGTCGACGGCATGCAGCCGCCTGGTACACACCATGCTACGTGGGATGCCGCCGGGCAGGCAGGGGGCCTGTACCTCTACCGCCTGCAAGCCGATGGGCACACGCAGACGGGTACGATGACGTTGCTGAAGTAGCTGCACCTGTACGCCTAAACACTGCAGAGGAATGGGCATCGCCAATGCCATTGGGTTAACCGTGGCGACCTTATTGTTGTTGCTCCTTGCTGGAAAGCCCAAAAAGCACAACTACGACTATGCCTTGATCATCTTGGTTGTAGCGATTGCTGGGTTTTTTCTGGCACACATCTGGGTGGGATACGACCTAACGCCGGGTAGCTACGTTTTTCTTGAACTGTCTACGGCGGCATTATTTACGCCGCTCGTCATCTATGCCTTGCTCCTGATTGCACCAGAGCACACGTTTCGGCCGGTTTGGCTCTGGTTCGGCTTGCCCGATGCCGTGTTTGTGGTCTACATCATCCTCGATCTCTTCGTGGGTGATCGGCTTGCCACGATGACGATCGATGAGGTCTACCGTAATCCCCCCTTCTACTACTTCCTCTATCACAAGCTGCAAAAGGTCTATGTCGTTGCCGTGTTGATCTGGCTGTTGCGGCAGATACGGCGGTATCAAAAGCAGATCCGCGAGGTGTATTCGAGCACCGAAGATGTGCAACTCGATTGGATGAAGGTGTTTTTGTACATGCACTTGGTCACCGTCATCTTGGGTCAAATCTTTTTCATTCCCTATAACTTGGGATACATCGCCTCGATTGAACTGCCCTTTGCGATTACCAGCAGCGTGTTTGCCCTCATAATGTTCTACATGATTTATCACGGCATCAAGCAGCAGGTCCTCGCCATCTTTCCGCATGTGCCCGAGCCAAAGCATGACCCTCCAGAACAAACAGAACACAGCTCTAGCAATACGTCAAAAGACGACAATGCCGTGGGCAAATATCAAACGTCTTCGCTATCGGAAACGGCGATGACGCATCTGTTTGGTGAACTGACACGTTTATTTGAGCAAGATGCGCTCTATCTGGTACCAGACCTAAAGGTGCAGGATGTCGCGGCCAAGCTGACCGTTACAAGCCACAATGTATCGCAAGTTTTGAATGTGAAAGCAGGCAAGTCCTTCTACGATTTTGTCAATGGGTATCGTGTGGCCCATATGCAACGGCTTTTGGCGGCACCCGAGACGCAGCATTTCACCATCCTTGCCTTGGCCAACGAAAGCGGCTTCAACTCAAAGGCCACGATGAACCGTGTGTTCAAGCAGCATACGGACATGACGCCGCGCCAGTACCGGCAACGCCAAGCTACAATGGCCTAATTTTTTGACATAGAACACGTATCACACCATGATTTGAGGCGATGCGCCTTTGCTGATGCCGCTTATTGAGGCCAATCTTGATCCTCATCAGCATCTCTGCGCTTCATCCCGTCGATGCAAACATGTTTTGCGCCAGACGAAGCCAATCACCTCAAATCGCACTATGAATCGCTCTCCTAAAGCACCATCGAAGCCGTTTGCTCTGTACACGTGCCTTGTATGTGGCCTGCTAATTCTTGTCCTGTCAGCGTGTAGCGAAGACAGTCCGACGGCTCCGGAAACTGAGGCTACTATCACCGAAACGATTGAGGCCTATCTGGACCAAGCCCAACCTGAAGATGAACCGGGCGTCTCTATTCTGATTCGGAAGGATGGGCAAACGACGTATCAAAACAGTCGCGGGCTTGCCAAAAATGCAGGCCGTGTGCCCATTACCAGCCGAACGGGGTTTCGCGTCGGTTCGATCACGAAGACGTTCACGGCGCTGGCGATCATGGGCCTCGTTGAGCAAGGCGAACTGGCGCTTGCGGATGAACTGCTCCAGCATATTCCTGAGCTCCCTGCTTCGTTTCAGGGCATCACCATAGCGCAACTGCTCACCCACGAATCCGGTCTGCTGGATTACCTGAACGACAACAACAACCGGGAGACGCTGAATAATATCACGAATGACGAGATCATTGCGCTGTTACCAACCACAGGAATCCAAAACCTCGAATTCCCGCCCGGCTCACGCGCCGAATACTCCAACACAGGCTATGTGATGCTCGCGATGATCATCGAGCGGCTTTCAGGGATACGCTACCCTGACTACATGCAGGCGCATTTCTATGATCGACTCGGCATGGCGGATAGCTACATCATCCATGCGGACAGGCAGATGGGGCAGCGGGGCGAGGCGTTTGCGATGGCGTACGGAACGACGACCAACGTGTTCAACTTCAACTCGTTGATTTATGGAGCGAGTGGACAGGTGAGCTCCATCGCAGACTTGGAGGTATTCGTGGAAGCCCTGTTAAAAGGGGAGGTAG
>CAYYHN010000799.1:0-2611 GCA_964471245.1 uncultured Rhodothermaceae bacterium
CATCGAGAAGCAAGATCAACCATACCATTTGGCGTGCGATTTGGTGAGAAGCAGAGAACGCAATATACTTAGCTCTCTGTACGGACGCGACGGCTTTCCCACCAACGCCGCGCTACTTGCACTATCTGTGCACTTCGTTTCACTCGCACCATGCATCATGGAAGCATCTCCCGTCATCGGTGTTCTCGGCGGTATGGGCCCCTATGCTGGCCTCGATCTGGTCCACAAGATCTTTGACCATACCGTCGCCGGAAGTGATCAGGAACACCTGCCTGTCCTGCTTTGGTCACAGCCCAGTGCCATCCTCGACCGAACCGCCTACCTCTTGGGCCAAGTCGATGAGAACCCCGGTATTCCTATGGCACGCTTCGCTCGGCGACTCATCGCGGATGGGGCCACAGCCCTTGGCATCCCCTGCAACAGCGCACACGCTCCGCCCATCTTCGAGCGCTTTCTCGATGAACTGGGCGAGGCTGCCCGTTCGGGCGTACAGATCCTGCACATGATCGACGAAGCAGTGGACTATATCCGTCGTGAACACAAGGACGTGGGCCGTGTCGGCGTGCTTTCTACGTTATCCACATACCAGTTGGCACTCTATCCAAAGGCGTTGGCAAAAGCTGGGCTGGAAAGTGTCTTACCGGACGAGAACGTGCAGGAGCAAATCGTGCATCGCGCCATCTACGACCCAAGCTATGGCATCAAAGCCAAGACGAACCCCGTGTCCAAGATTGCGCAACAGAGTGTGCGCACATCCATTGCGCACCTCCGTCAGAAAGGCGCGGAAGCGATCATCCTTGGCTGCTCGGAGTTGCCGCTCGCCATGCCCGAGGCAAGCCACGACGGCCTCCCCCTCATCGACCCGACGGCTGCGCTCGCTCGCGGATTGATCCGCGCCACATATCCCGACAAACTTCGCACCCTCTGAGGCTTCCGGCACGGCCTTTCACCCCACCTCGATGGAACGAATTGCGTCGTCGCGCCTTCTCATAAGCTGTCTGCTCTCGCTTCTCCATTCAGATCCGCGCATGATCGTGATTCGTCGCAGCCTCTTCACTGGCTTGCTTGTGCTGCTTGCAGCCTTCTCTGCCCAAGCGCAAGTACCTACTGTGTTTGCTTGGCCCGGAGCTACGCTCTATGACGCCACCGCCTACACCGACCCGGTCTCGCTGACCAACGCCATCGCAGATGGCACCTTGACGGAGGCAGGCTACGACGCGGTGCTCCTGCCTGCTTTTGACGATGCGAACGCTTTAGGCAACCTCGTGGCCGCGGCGCACCAACAAAACGTACGCGTCGCGCTCCAAGTCACCTCAGCTGCTACACCAGGGCCTAATGGCACTGCTTCTGCAACGGCACAGACTGTAGCAGCACACGGCATCGATGCGTTGTTTCTCACGGATGACCTTGGCCCCGACGCCACAGCACAGCTTCATACCGAAGCCGCGCAAGCCTTAGCTACATGGCAGACTGCGCAAAAGACAAGCGATCCCCTCAAACTCTGGCTGGTTAGCCCCGCCCCACATCCGGCCGCGGATGCCTATGTGACGGCTGCCTCGTCGGATGACATGGATACGCAGTACACGGCATGGGCTACCGCTGTCAATGACGGCACGGCGCATCCTATGCACCACATCACGCTAGACGCCGCCACCTCACCCGAGGCCCTCACAATGGCCCTCCTCGCCCCGGGCAGCGTACTCCTCACCGAAACCGATGACGCCGACCCAGCCATACGCGACCTTGCGAAGCAACTCCTAGCCTTCCGGCATCGGCATGCCGCCTTAGCGCTTGGGCAACACGAGCAGATCGAAACCGATCCGTACGCGTTCTACCGTGGCGTGCAAGTCGACATGACCGTCGACAAAGTCATCGCGGTGGTTGGCGCATCCGGCCGCACGCGCATCAACGTCTCCCGCGTCTTCCCCGACGACACCGCCCTCCGCGACGCGCTCTCTGGCAAGATCAGCATGGTCTCCTACGGCATGGTCTCCTTCCGCAACACCGGAAACTCCATACTCCTGCTCGAAGTCGCCGAGTAGTTTTTCGCCACGAATAGCATGCAACGTTCAGAGTGCTGGGCTGATTGGGCTTCTTCTGAAAAGTAGGTAGCGCCTTATGCAGCGTATGCGTGTATGCCCTGTTTCGAATGATCACGAATGGTAGCTGTGCTCGCAGTTTCCGCTACTTCTACACAGCCTGCCCCACGCGAGACATCGTTGAGCACTCATCCACTATCTCCCACTCCTAATCCACCATCCCTACTCCCCTAGCATGTAGTCAATCGTTAAGTGGCTGAGGGCACGGACGCCGACGATTAGGGCGTCTTCGTCGACACGGAAGAGGGGCGAGTGGTTGGAAGGGAAGTCGGCGGGGGATGCGCCGGGGGTACGGATGCCGAGGAAGAGAAACAGGCCGGGTACCTGCTGGGCATAGTAGGAGAAGTCTTCAGCACCGAGCTTGGGCCGCGCTTCAACGACCTCGGCGACACGCGCCAAGGAGGGGCGCATGCGGGCGAGGAGGTCGGCGTCGTTGAACGTGACGGGATAGCCGTAGCGAATTGACACGTCGGCGGTAGCTCCGGCGGCTTCGGCGATGGACGTGACTGTCT
>CAYYHN010000800.1:0-2601 GCA_964471245.1 uncultured Rhodothermaceae bacterium
GTGACGGACGTGGGCCGTGAAACGCCTTCGTTCGCGGACCTCGTCGCTGCGGGCCACATCGAATTGATCGACCTGCCGACGGCGTATGTGGATGCTATTGCGGCTGCTATCGATGTTAAGGCTATCCGAACGGCTGGCATCAAAGTGGTACACGATGCCATGTATGGCGCAGGCCAAGGGTTGATCCGGCGGCTGCTCGGCGATGAGCATGTCGTCGAATTGCGCTGCGACCACAATCCCGGCTTTCGCGGCCAAGCGCCGGAGCCTATCGAGCGCAACCTCGGCGAACTCGGGGCCGTCATCGTGCGCGAAGGCGCGGCAGCGGGCATTGCCAACGACGGCGATGCCGACCGCATCGGCATGTACGACGAGCAGGGGCACTATGTCGACTCACACCGGCTGCTGGCATTGCTGGTCAAGTACCTGCACACGGAGCGCGGCCTCGGCGGTGACGTGATCAAGACGTTTTCGACGACGCACTTGCTCGACAAGATGACCGCAGCTTACGGCTTGGCGCTCCACACGACGCCCATCGGCTTCAAGTACATCGGTCCGATGATTATCGACGGCGACGTGCTGGTAGGTGGCGAGGAGTCGGGCGGCATTGCGGTGAAGGGCCACATTCCTGAGCGCGATGGCATCTTCATTGGCATGCTGATCTTGGAAATGATGGTAAAGCGCGGCAAGCCGCTCAGTGCGCTCGTGGCCGAATTGTTTGACGAATTCGGCGGGCATCATTACTACCGCGAGGACGTCCACACAACTGATGTGAAGAAGACCGCAGCCTTGCAGAAGCTCCGCGACGAAGGCGGCCTCCAAAGCATCGCAGGACACACCATTAAAGAACTCCAGACGCTGGACGGCTTCAAGCACCTCGCTGCCAATGGCTGGCTGCTCATCCGTCCTTCTGGCACAGAGCCCGTCCTCCGCGTCTACGCCGAAGCCGCTAACCCCGCTACGGCCAAAGCCTTGGTGCAAGACGCGCGCAAACAACTCGGAGTCTAACGCTCGCGCTGCTCAGGGGTACTTGGGATTGGGTCCTTAGTACTTGGATAAGCACGTTCAAGAACATTCAGCCTCCCCAAACGCGAGCGCCAGCGAGCCCCCCTTCGCTTGTAAGGCGACCTCAACCACAACGTCCCCACCCGCGAGGCACAGACCGAGCCCCTTCCTCTCTCAAACCATGCTCCACTGGGAACAGCAATTCGAACCATTCATCCTCCAGCCTGAAGCTGTCGATCCGGTGCATGACCTCGCACACATCCGGCGGGTGGTAACGACAGCAAAACAATTGTGCGAGCAAGAGGGGGCCGATCCGCAAGTCGTCATCCCAGCGGCATGGCTGCACGACTGTGTGCCGATTGCGAAGACCTCGCCGGATCGGAAGCGTGCTTCGCAGCTTGCAGCGGATGCGGCTGGGGCATTTCTGGATGAGATTGGTTATCCAGCGCATCACATTCCGGCGATCCAACATGCCATCGTCACACATAGCTTTACGGCGAACATTACACCAGAAACAATTGAGGCGAAGGTTGTCCAAGATGCCGACCGACTAGATGCGCTCGGAGCCGTCGGGATTGCTCGCTGCTTGATGCTCGCGGGGCACTGGGGTAATGCACTTTATGACGTGGAGGAACCTTTCCCCGTCACACGCCGCGCCGACGACAAGACCTATGCTATCGACCACTTCTTCACGAAGTTGCTACACCTCGAAGGCACCATGCAGACTGATGCGGGCCGCGCCGAGGCTGCGGTACGTACGACCTTCCTGAAGGCGTACCTGTATCAGTTGGAACGCGAGATCGGCTAACACGTTGGGAAACGCGTTTGTGTAGCCCGATCTGTGTCGCTGTGGAAATCATCACACCTACCACCTCTACTTTCGCTGACCTCGTTGCGCTGTTGCGTGGCCGCCGCATCGCCGGACTTACGGGGGCAGGCATTAGCACTGAATCGGGTATTCCCGACTACCGCGGCCCCGAGACGCGCCGCCGCGCCCGCAACCCGATCCAGTACCGCGCCTTCGTCGACGACCTCGATGCACGCACGCGCTATTGGGCACGCAGCGCCATCGGCTGGGCGCGCTTCTCGAAGGCGGCCCCAAATGCGGGGCACCGCGCTTTAGCGCACCTCGAAGCCGCTGGTCACCTCGAAGGCATCATCACGCAAAACGTCGACCGCCTGCACCACCGTGCCGGAAGCCAACGGGTCGTCGAACTGCACGGAGCGCTTTCGGACGTGCGCTGTCTTGCGTGCGGTCATGTCGAGCACCGGGCCGCGCTCCAGCGGCGCATCCTTGCGCTGAATCCGGGTTGGTCGCTCCAGTCCGCCGAACTCGCCCCCGACGGCGACGCCGAATTGGCTGCCGAGCAAGCCCGCCGATTCAACGTCCCGTACTGCACCACCTGCAACAACGGCGTGCTCAAACCCGATGTTGTGTTCTTCGGCGAAAGTGTTCCGAAACACCGCGTCGAAGCCGCTTGGCAAGTCTTCCATGCGGCCGACGTCTTGCTTGTCGTTGGGTCGTCGCTAGCCGTGTATTCCGGCTATCGGTTCGTACTCAAAGCTGCTAAGATCGGCATGCCTATCGCGCTTATTAAC
>CAYYHN010000801.1:0-2600 GCA_964471245.1 uncultured Rhodothermaceae bacterium
CCACAGCCAACCGATGCGCCCGTGGAACAGCCCTCACCGAAGTATGCAAAATCGGGGCTCACATCCACAGATCTCGATTCATTTGCCACCCAACTGACAACACACCTTATCACCGAAAAACCGTATCTGCAAAATCGTTTGTCGATGGCTGCGTTAGCAGAAGGTGTGGGCATACCACCGCATCGCCTTTCGCAGGTCATCAGTGTGGCTCTGGAGACAACGTTTTATGACCTCGTCAACCAGCACCGTGTCGCAGAGTTTAAGCGCCGTGTGGCAGCGCCAGCGTATCAGCATTTTACGTTGATGGCCATTGCCTTCGACTGCGGGTTTAACTCGAAAGCGTCCTTCAACCGGATTTTCAAGAAGGTCGAAGGGCAGACGCCCACCGCATATCGCAAACAACTCCTCGAGGGTACAGCCACGCCCTCAGAGACGACTCATCGCAGTGGTTAAGCCATCAAATGGCCGTTCTTGTGCGTCTCATTGCCTTGGTTGAGTCGTTGCAGCTGTATTTCGTCCGTAGGTTGGTGCGCATCAAATCCAACCGCTGTCGCCATGCCTTCTCTACTTTTCTGGTTTGCCCTCCTTCTTTTCTTGCCCACCCTCGCCTCTGCCCATGTAGTCGCAGTTGATACGCTCTGGCAACGCGCCGTCGCTATCGCCGCCCAACGTGAAGGATGGACCATGTAGAAGCATGCTCTGGTGGGAATCTAGCTATAGAGCATCTTTTCCCTATCCTTCCTTTCATACCATCCACCCCACCTACGTTGATCGCAACTTGAATTACATCATACCCTATCCGCCATGAACAAACGTATCCTCGGATTCGACCTTGCCCGTGCACTGGCCGTCATCGGCATGGTGATCGTTAACTTCGAGATCGTGATGGGCGCGGAAGCAAACGGGCCGCATTGGGTGCTTTCGATTTCGCAGGTGTTCCACGGACGTGCCGCAGCCCTCTTCGTTGTCCTAGCCGGGTGTGGCTTGTCGCTCCTTTCGAACAAGGCGAGAAGAACCAATGATGTCGAAGCACTTGCTCAAAAACGCACGTCTTTGCTCAAGCGCGCTGCGTTTCTCTTCGTGGTTGGCCTGCTCTACACTCCCATCTGGCCTGCGGACATTTTGCATTTTTATGGCCTGTACATCACCATCGGCGCGTTGCTACTTGGCGCAACGGATCGGCACTTGTGGAGCGCTACAGCACTCTTTGTTTTCGGCTTTGTTGCCATGCTCTTGGCACTCGACTACGAACGCGGTTGGGATTTTGCCACGTTAACCTACCTCGACTTCTGGACACCCGAAGGCTTCGTACGGCATCTGTTCTTCAATGGCTTTCACCCTGTCTTCCCTTGGACAGCCTTTCTATTGTTTGGGATGTGGCTTGGCCGACTAAACGTGCGGGAGGCGCAGGTGCGGAGGCGCATGCTATGGATTGGCGGCCTCGTTGCCATAGTCGCCGAGTCGCTCTCGCGCCTGTTGATCCGCACCCTGACGACAGGCACCTCGCCCGATGAAGCCGAACTGATCACCGTATTTTTTGACACCGCACCGATGCCGCCCATGCCACTCTACCTGCTAGCGGGTGCAGGCACAGCCACGTTTGTGCTAGCGATTTGCATTGGTGTAGCCGAGCGGTACCCCAAAGCGGTGTGGCTACAACCTATGGTTTCGACCGGGCAACTTGCGCTGACGTTGTATGTAGCGCATGTCGTGATCGGCATGGGAACGCTGGAGGCCATCGGTCGGCTCGAAAACCAAAGCCCACCCTTTGCAATGGCCAGTGCGCTGGTCTTCTCCGCAGCCGCCATCGCTTTCGCCACACTCTGGCGACGGCGGTTTGCGCGCGGACCACTCGAATGGGTGATGCGGCGCATGACGCAGTGACACCGTGACGTAACTTTGGCATATAACCCTTTATGTTTGACCTGATGCTTTCGCGTATCTTGCGTCGGTCCGCCCATCCCGTGCTCTTATCCTGCCGATCTCATGGCCGCCTTCTTCGATGCCCTCACCGACGAACACATCGCATTCGTCCAAGCTCAACCGATCTTCTTTGTCGCCACCGCACCCATGTCAGGCGAAGGACACATTAATTGCTCGCCCAAAGGCCTCGACAGCTTTCGCGTGCTCAGCCCCACACAAGTGGGCTACCTCGACCTGACCGGCAGCGGCAATGAGACGGCCGCGCATATCACCGAAAACGGGCGCATCACGTTCATGTTTTGCTCCTTCGACCGCGCCCCGCTCATCTTTCGCATCTACGGCCAAGGGCGCGTGGTAACACCCAACGATGCCGACTGGACCGACCTTGCGCCTCACTTTACTGATATGCCTGGTGCCCGCCAGATCATCCTTTGTGATGTGACCTCGGTCCAGACGTCGTGTGGCTATGCGGTGCCTCACATGGAATTGGTGAAAGAACGGCACACTCTCACCAAATGGGCTGCCTCGAAAGACGAAGACGAAATGGCGGCCTACCGCGTAAAGAAGAACAGCGTCAGCATCGACGGACTGCCTACACCAACGATTGCGCCGGCCTAACGCGGTCGCAGTGGCTTCGCAAATTAGTTGCTGTTGCCCGTTTGAGGCTGTTTTAGGAT
>CAYYHN010000802.1:0-2600 GCA_964471245.1 uncultured Rhodothermaceae bacterium
ATCAAAGCCATCACATAACCGACGAAGCGCCGCACCCAACGGTCTTGCACTTGTTTGTTGATCGAGACGGCAGGCTCTGGGCCATCACGAAACAGCAACCCTACTTCTTCAATGGCGAGCGATTTGAACCGCTGGTTCGTGGGGCAAACGTAGCCGGTGAGTTCCTATGGATGGACCAAGAAGCGGCAGGCACGCTTGGTTTCGCTACGACGACAGGCTGGTGGAGCTACCAAGCAGGGCAATATCAACGCATCACACCTGCGATGCGTATTTGGGAAGGCGGCCACCCGCCGCAACGCAGCCCAGACGGCACTCCGATGCGGTTCCTATACGACTGGCTGTATCTAGATCGCGAGCCGATCTTTCGTGTCACTGAGACGGGGATTGCCGATGCCATCTTCGATCAGGAACAGAACCTGTGGATCGCAGGTGCGGAAGGCCTTTTTCAGCTCCATCGCGCAGCGTTGCAGACCTTGAGCGTGGCCGAAGGGCTGCCGCATGCGAACGTCTATCCTGTGCTTGAGGATGCCGACGGAGAGGTCTGGGTCGGATCTTGGCAGCCACCACCCGGGACGGTCTTGGCGCGTATTCGCGGCAGCCGCGTCGACAGGGTTGCTGTGCCATGGCTCGAATACCCGACGGCGATGCATGTAGATCGCGAGGGGCTGTTGTGGGTTGGCGCGATCAGCGAAGGTGGTCTGTGCCGTGTACAAGGCCAAGGTTGCCTGCCGCTGCCGCAAGCAGCAGACATGGAGCATATTCGCGTAGTGTATGAGGATCAGCAGCGCCGTTTTTGGGTAGCAGAGCGGTCTGGCCTGTACCTCGGTGCGCCGGATAAGCCGCTAGCAGATTGGCGCTTCTTCGACATGGCTACGCATCTTATCGATGCGCATGTCCAAACCATCATTGAGACGCGCGAAGGTCATCTGCTCTTGGCTACCAACGGGAGCGGTTTCTTCCGTCTCATCGAGCCCAACGCCACCAACGGCCAACTTAGCGTCGAAGACTATGCGTTCGAACCCTTTGGAACAGCACAGGGCTTGGCCTCCAACCAAGTGCGCGACCTCTACGAAGATCGGCATGGCATACTCTGGATCGCCACCGCCGACAACGGCCTCTGCCGCCTAGATCGCCACGGACAGCCTACATTGCAAGGTGGTACGCTGACGTGTCTGACCACCGCCGAAGGGCTCTTCGACAACAGTCTCCATCGCATCCTTGAAGACGATCATGGCCGCTTCTGGTTCAACACCAACCGAGGCATCTTCTGGATAACCTATGCAGATTTGGACGCGTTTGCCCGTGGTGAGCGCGCGACGGTAACATCGGTCAGCTACACCGAGCGCAATGGGATGCGCAATCGGGAAGGGAATGGCGGCATCCAGTCGGCTGGATTCAAGGGCTCGGACGGCCGGTTATGGTTTCCGACCCAGGACGGGGTCGTTATCATCGATCCTGCCGTGATTGAGCGGCCAACTGCGCCACCCATTGCTATCGAGACGATTCACATTGGCGAGCAGACGCAACGAGCAACATCCATGCTCACGCTAGCCGCTGGTGAGCGCGACCTCGATATCACCTATACCGCGATGGCCTACACACGCCCAGAAGACGTGCGCTTCCGCTACAAGCTGGAAGGCTACGATGCCACATGGAACGAAGTAGGCGAACGCCGGACGGCGACCTACACCAACCTTGCGCCGGGTACCTATACGTTTCGGGTAAAGGCCGGGCTCGGCGGCGTATGGAGCGAAGAGGCGGCTTCATTGACCGTGGTACGGGAGCCGTATGTGTGGGAAACCGGTTGGTTCTATAGTGCACTCATCTTGTCGTTTATTATTGCGGGTGCTGCTGGTTATGCCTATCGGGTACGGCGCTTAACGGCGCGCCAAGCTGCCTTGGAACATCTCGTAGCCGAACGCACGGCCGAATTGCATCAGCAAGCCAAGGAGTTGCAGCGCGCCAATGAGCTCAAGTCCCGTTTCCTCGCGAACATCTCACACGAGTTTCGGACGCCGCTTACGCTCACCTTTGGGCCTATCGATGATTTGATTTCTGGTCAGATTCAGACGGTCGATCAGGCATTGCCCTTGTTGGAAGGCGCACGACGCAACGGCCAGCGACTACTTCGCTTGATCAACCAACTGCTCGATCTCTCCAAACTCGATGCCGACGCCTTGGCATTGCAGTTGGGGCGCTACGATCTCGTTCCCTTCCTGCGCCAACGTGTAGCGGCCTTCGAAGCACTTGCTGCTGATCGCGGACTTACCTTTCAGTTCCTCCCCGATGCTAGGTCTATGCCTCACGTCTTCGATGCAGCGAAGGTAGAGACCATCCTACTGAACCTGCTCTCGAACGCGTTTAAGTTCACGCCTACGGGCGGATCGGTCCTTGTAGCTGTGCGCAAGGACGAGCAGAATCGGGCGGTGATGACCATCCGCGATACGGGTATTGGCATTGCCTCCGATCATATGCTGCATCTCTTCGATCGCTTTTACCAAGTGGATGGGTCGATGACACGCGCGCAAGATGGCACAGGCATTGGCCTCGCTCTAGTAAAGGAACTGGTCGATTTGCACGGTGGACAGATAGCCGTGGAT
>CAYYHN010000803.1:0-2596 GCA_964471245.1 uncultured Rhodothermaceae bacterium
ATCGAACCCAAGGCGTGCATTTTGCAAAAAGTTGAGTTGGTTGGCCGCAATCAGCGTACACGACATCAGCAGCACCGAAATGCTGAACTGGAAAACCACGAGGCCTTTTCGGATAAACGTGCTGCTTCCGCCCGGACGGTACGCGCCTTTGAGCACTTGAGAGGGTTGGAAGCGTGCCAGATAAAACGCAGGGTAGAGACCTGCAACAATGCCTGTAAAGATCACGAGCACAAACAGTCCCAGCCAATACATGCCGTTGGCACCGTATTCGACGGTAAGGTTTCGACCCGCAAGTTCGTTGAAAAAGGGGAGCACCAATTCCACAAGTGCGATAGCCAACGCCAACGCTATCAGGCTAAGCATGATGGCTTCGCCCAAGAATTGCAGCACCAACTGCCGATTCACGGCCCCGATGCTTTTGCGGACGCCGACTTCGCGGGCACGTTGGGCCGAGCGTGCCGTGGAGAGGTTCATAAAGTTGATACACGCCAGCAACAGCACGATCAGGGCAATGGCTCCAAAGATGCGCACCATGCTGATATTGCCCGGCGACGAAGGTCCATTGACGGCTTCGCTGTAGAGGTGGATGTCGTGCAGCGGCTCGAAGATGGGCATGTACTCCGGGCCTTGTGGGCGACGGTTCTCTAAGAAGGCGGGCATGGCTTCAGCCAGGCTATTTGCATCAGCCGGGTCGTTCAGCAGCACATAGGTGTAGCAAAACGGCCACCAGAACGAGGTGAAGCTGCCCGAGACGCCTTGCGCCTGTTTAAACGCATCGATGGAGCCCAGCATCGAAAACGTACCATGGCTGTTCTCAGGGACATCCGCGATAACGGCCGTCACGGTGAAGTCCAGCGCGTTGCTCCAATTCAACGTTTTCCCGATAGGGTCCTCGTCGCCAAAGAAGCGCGTAGCCGCCGACGCGGTTATGACGAGGCTTTGCGGCGTCGCAAGTGCGGTTGCCGGATCACCCGAGATGAACGTATGCGAGAAAACCTCGAACCAGTCTGCATCGGCAAACGCAAAGTTGTCTTCCCTGAGGCTGACGATGCTGCCGTCCTCACGGTTGTAGCGCATGGTCGAAGGGCTCGGCAGGATGCGCACGGCCCGCTCGATTTGTGGGAAGTCCTCCGTCAGGTAGGTCGCAACAGCCCCACCTGTCCACGCCCACACTTCATCGGTGCCCTCGTCATTCACATCTTGGCTCACACGAAAGATGCGGTCACCCTTTTCGTGGTAGCGGTCGAAGCTGTACTCATCTTGAACGTACAGCCCGATGATGAGGCAGCACGCCAGTCCAAGTGCCAGCCCTAAGATGTTGATAGCCGTGTAGCCTTTCTGGCGCCAGAGGTTGCGGAAGGCAATCTTGAGATAACTCTGAAACATCGTTGGTGAGTTCAAATCGGATTCGCAGCGGTGATGCAAATCGCAATATCAAACGGCGTGCCATGTCTCTCAGGATGTTGTTTTATATAGGCTTAGGTTGAGTGTGAGTGCTGGTGAGGGTAACGGGTTGCACGGTGGTAACACAGCAACTGTTCGGAAATGAACAGTTGGGTCTAAAGCGCACGGGCGGCACGAATCACATCGACGAGCACACCCGCTGCTGTTACGTCTGGGCCAGCACCAGCACCGAGAATGGTGAGTGGATTGCCTGTGGGGTAACGGTCGGTGGTGAAGGCGACGAGGTTGTCGGTACCACGTAAGTGAAAGGCCATGTGCTCGGGACCAAGGGCTTCAACGCCTACGCGCACGGTATCACCATCGATGACGCCAAGGTAGCACAGTCGCTTACCTGCAAGGGTGGCCTCATTCACCCGCTGCTCCCACGACGCATTGTGTTCGGCAAGACCCTCCATAAAGGCATCAATACTTACCTCGGAAAGCGAATCAGGGACAAGTGATTCCACAAACACATGTTTGCGTTCGATGCGACGGCCGCTAGAGCGGGCAAGGGTCAGGAGTTTGCGTGCCACGTCTTCACCGCAGAGGTCCTCACGCGGATCTGGCTCCGTGTAACCTTGTTGACGTGCGGCCTTGACGGCATCAGCGAACGCATCACCCTGCATGAGACGGCTGAACACAAACGCCATGGTTCCCGAAAGGACGCCTTCAATCTTTTGAATGCCGTCGCCGGAAGCTACGAGGTCATGGAGTGTCGTCAGCACAGGAAGTCCCGCGCCAACCGTTGTTTCGTAGTGGTAGGGCGTCTGGGCAGCGTGCAATCGGTCGTAATACGCCAAGTCCCGCGTGTTGGCCTTTTTGTTGGGCGTCACAACGGCAATGCCAGCGCTCAGCCAAGCGGCGTACCGTCCCGCTACGGCGTCGGATGCGGTGGCATCGATGATGATACGGCGTTCGTAGTGGCTGTCGAGGAACGCGTTGAGCGCGGCGTCGAACGAAGATTCTGCGGCGGTGAGTTGGCCAGAGGCTTCGGCAAAGGGGATAGCTTGGTTGGCAAAAATACCGCGCTTGGAATTCGCGAGCCCAACGAGTCGGAGCTGCAGGTTTTCGCGTGTAAACAACGCGTCAGCTTCTTCCGCAAGGATGTCGAGCAAACGCTGGCCGACGACGCCGTTGCCAATGAGAAACAGGT
>CAYYHN010000804.1:0-2593 GCA_964471245.1 uncultured Rhodothermaceae bacterium
CACATGGTGGCTGGCTGACTTCGCCTACCGTGCGCCCGTCGCCCCGTGGATGTTCATAGGTGCAAGCCTGCTGCTGCTCACGGTCACGGTGGTAACCGTCCTGACGCAGACGCTCCGTGCTGCTCGTGCCAACCCTGCGGAGATGCTCCGGCAGGCCTAACAACGAGGATTACTCTGCTTGCCAGCGGAAGAAGTGCACCTCGGAGGTGGGCTGGGTGGTGATGACAGCAAATTCGTATTGACCCGGCGCGACTTCGCGGACGGCGAGGTCTTGCGGGAAGAACTCCATGCTGAAGCCCGGATTGGGTTGCACCAATTGGCGTTGGAGTTGCCCTGCGCGGTCGAAGGCGTCGATGCGGAGCCAGCCGGGGCGCATGTTGAGCAGGAAAAGCAGGTCGCCTGCCGGAGCAGCAGAAGACGTAAGCAGCGGCGCTTGGTGCTCTTCGCCTTCGAGGAACAACCGGCTACGGGCTAACATCGGCGAGTCGAACCCAAAGAGCACGAGCGAATCCGGCGTGCCCATGCCCATCGGCCCTTGCTGCGGCCACACATCGACCAGTGGGCGATACCCGACGAGGCTGATAACGTCGCCTTGCCACGCGCGCAGGAAACCTGCATAGCGCCATGCCGACTGTGACAAGCTAAGGCGACCTGTCTCGTTGCCTGCGTCATCGAGTCGCGCCAAATAGCCGGGGAAGTCCTCGCCCAAGACCTTTACGAAGAAGGAACTGTCGGTCGCCAAGGCATATTGAAGCGTGCCACGTTCGGGGACCTCGACGGGCGTGGGCAGGCTTCGTATGTGTTCGCCATCGAGGTACGCGTCGATGCGGCGCTGATCTGGGCTAAAGACGAAGAGCGTGTCGGCACGGCGACCAATCAGGTAGGGGAATTGGGCATCCTCGGCAAGCACAACGGTCGGCTGTGGTGCCCCGTCGGGGGCGAAGGTGTACAGGCCTTGTTGTTCGGGGTCGGCAACATGAACACGACCGTCTTCGGCAAAGAGGACGGTGCGTGGAAACGTCATCAGTGCATCTTCTGGCCCGGCACTGCTCCATACATGACGCAGTGTATCTACGGGAAGCGATGCGGCATAGCTGCGCGAGAGCGAGTCGGCTGGCAGCAGCGCCCGCTGCTCGACCCGGTTACAGGAATACGGCAGACATCCCGACAGGGCGACCAGGAGAATCAGCAAAAGATGGGAACGAAAACGGAGCAGCATCGGCGACGTATTGGTTAGGTTGTGCCGAAAAGTACGCGTCTCTGTCGTGTCGCTCTCCCCTTACGAATCGAAAAACGTCGGAAAACGCCAACTGCGAAGGCACTGATGCACACTTGGACGAGACAAGCCCGCAATCACATACGTCTACGACATGACACCCGGCAAGCTGCGCAGTTGTACTACAACGACACAACATGCACAACCCCCATTATCTAAATCTGCGCGAGCAAGGCCGCTTTTTTGCGCTCGTACTCGTCTTCGGTGAGAATGCCTTCGTCTTTCAGGTCGGCAAGGCGACGGAGCAAGACAACAGCCTCAGGTTCGGTCTCATTCACCGATTCTGCCGCTAGCTCGGCGGGTGCCGGCAAGGCTTTGCGATCGGCAGGGGCGATGCGTTCACGCACGTCGCGGTAGCTGACATCGGCGAGATAAACGCGGCGGAAGCAATCGTTGGCGGCTTCGAAGTCGCCTTTGGCTTCGTAGAGCAAGCCCATCTGGTACTGCAACTCCTTGAGGTCGTCGTTGCGGGCCAAGAGGTTGAGCGGGCCTTTGTCGAGAATCTCAAGCGCAGCTTCGGGATCGCCTTTAGCACGAAAGCATCCGCCGAGCAGAACAGCAACCCGTGTGTAGTCGGCAAAGTCGTTCGGGATCTGCTGCAAGACCTCGATGGCGCGGTCGTAGTTCTCCGTTTCGTACAGTGCATGCCCAAACAGCAACTGTTCCGAGGGTGTCAGATCGGTGTGCCGGCTGAGTTCGTTGAGGAAGCGCCACGCCATGGTGTAGTCTTCTGCGTTGTGCGCCACGTAGCCCGCCACGGCCAAGATGTCGTTGTTGGACGGATCAACTTTGTGGGCTTCTTCGAGGAGCGGCAACGCGGCATTGGGATTGGTTGAGGCCACTTGAAATGCCTTACGAAGCAACCGCTTGGCTTTGCCTTTGGGACGACTCCGCATGATAAGCCACCCGACGAGTACCGTGAAACCCCATGGTGGAATCACGCACGAGGCAATCAGGACGCCCTTACCAATTTTGCGGAGACGTTGCTTGCGGCGAGCCTTTGGCGTGAGCGGCATACCAGGGTGTAAGACCAATCCAGGCTTAGTCTCCTCGGTCTTCGTCACAACCGTACGGGCAAGCGGTGTCTTCTGCTTTCCTTTCCGGAGGCGCATATCTACCGTACCCACTTGGTAGGCCTCACCTTGGCGTTCAAATACAATGGGCGTTGCCTGCAATTTTACACTTTTTGCATCCCGCTCGGCCATAGCTTGTCTAGTGCTCTTCCGTTGTTGTGCTACGTCGTCCTTAGTTGTTGAGACCCGGAATCGGTGGCAAAGGTTGCCACGCTGACCATACTACCGCTCAACGACCTCCGAT
>CAYYHN010000805.1:0-2585 GCA_964471245.1 uncultured Rhodothermaceae bacterium
AGCCTCCGCAACCTGACGATCCTCTACGAAGGCACCCAGATCCCGATCACTGCCGTCGCCGACTTCGAAGTGCGTGGTGGCTTGGGCTCCGTTACGCGCCTCGATCTGGAACGCGTTGCTACTGTGACGGGCAACGTGGTGCCTGGAGCCAATGGGCAGGCTGTGCTGGCACAGGTCCAAGGCTACCTCGCTGAATACCAGAACAGCTTACCACCGGGCTACTCGATGACGTACACGGGCGAAAGTGAAGACCAAGCAGAAGCGTTCGGCTTCCTCGGCTTTGCGCTCGGCATCGCCGTGGCATTGATCTTTATGATCATGGTGGCGCAGTTCAACAGCGTCAGCTATCCGTTCATCATCATGGTTGCCGTCGGTCTTAGCTTCTTCGGCGTGATGTTGGGCCTTATCCTCACACGCACGCCATTCGGTCTGATGACCTTCATCGGCATCATCTCGCTCGCGGGGATTGTGGTGAACAACAACATCGTCTTGATCGACTACATCGAGCAGTTACGTCAGCGTGGCTTGGCACAGAAAGAAGCCATCATCGAAGGCGGTGCCACCCGCTTGCGCCCGGTCCTGCTGACGGCGCTCACGACAGTCATCGGCCTGATTCCGCTGACATTCGGCATCAACATCGACTTCGTCGGCCTGCTGACGAATCTCGACCCGAACTTCCAGATTGGCTCGGCCAACACGCAATTCTGGGGACCGATGGGTACGGCCATCATTGCGGGTCTGACGTTCGCCACGTTCCTGACGTTGGTCATCGTGCCAGTCATGTACTCGGCCTTCAACTCGCTCAACCAAAAGTTGTCCGAGCAGTTCGCCAGCCAGCCCATCGCCCTCTCTGGCGACGGCCTAGCTGATGGCGTCTCGGCTCCACAAGGCACACCACAGCCGAGTGTCTAAGATTGGGAGTAGGAGCGTGTGGGCTTCATTGACGTCCATACGCTTCTCGTTAAACAGAAACCAGTAAGCTGCTGATTTAACGATGAACAAGTTCAAGATAGCCTACTTTGCTTCCACAGGACTGCTCAGCCTAATGATGGTTGGCTCGGCGGGCATGTATCTCTTCAATACGGCAGAGGTCCAAGCGGTTTTGCGTCCTTAGGCTACCCGACGTATCTCGTCATTCCGCTTGCCTTGGTCAAGTTGGCGGGCATCCTCGTTATCTGGTTTGTCAAGATTGATGCCCTCAAAGAATGGGCGTATGCAGGCTTCTTCTTTGATTTTGTCTTGGCGTTTACGGCGCATGTTATGGTTGGCGATGGCGAACAGATAGGAGCTTTGATAGCTATGATCTTATTGCTCGTCTCTTATGTTTCGCGCCGCAAGCTGAATGCGGAAAAGACAGATTCATAAGATCTGACTGATGCAATAGCTGTGTAAACGCGACGCGCATAGGGAAAAGCTATCATCCAAGGTCGTGCCATTAAGTAG
Organism: uncultured Rhodothermaceae bacterium; assembly: GCA_964471245.1. Lineage (GTDB taxonomy): Bacteria > Bacteroidota > Rhodothermia > Rhodothermales > CAYYHN01 > CAYYHN01. The sequence goes on from CAYYHN010000805.1 coordinate 1,444, forward strand.
CCCGGATGCTTCCAAAAAGAGGCATCCGGGCTTTTTGTTGAAGCACATCATCAATGCAAGTGTGGGCCATCGTCCCAACTTGAATTGAGTCGTGTAGCCGAAGAAACGAACGTGGGCTATCCAAACAGAAATGCTCCGTTTCAGTGTCTCTTTGATCTCTCGTTCCCTAACAGATGCCTATAGATGTTTTGTTAATTAAACAATTTAACCATTTGGTTGAAACTTTTGGGCAATGGGGCGTAGAAGCGCCTTAACACGTTGTATTAACCATATGGTTGATTGCATGGAGACCCTGCTACTGTCGCAAAAAAATTACACGGAAACCGAGGAGCGCATCTTCAAAGCAGCTTTGGAGATCTTCTCGAAGAAAGGCAAAGACGGGGCGCGCATGCAGGAGATTGCGGATCTGGCGGGCATTAACAAGGCGATGCTTCACTACTACTACCGGAGCAAGCAGCGACTGTACGAGGCGGTGTTCGAATACGTCTTTTACAGCTTCATGATGGGTTTGAGCAAGACGATGAATGAGGCCGAGACGTTTGAGGAGGCGTTGCGGCTGCTCATTACCTATTACATCGACAAAAATGCCCAGCGCCCGGCGATCATGCGGCTGATGGTCCAAGAGAACCTTGCCGGAGCGTCGGCGATTGCGCGGCGGATGGAGGAGGTCGGCGAGGTGGTGCGTGCGCATGCGCCCTACCAGGTGTTCAGCAAGAAGATGCAAGCTGCGATTGAGGCTGGCGAGATTCGGTCGGTCGATCCATTCCAGACCTTCGTGACCATCCTTGGGGCCTGTGTCTTTTTCTTCCTTGCGTTTCCCGCGTTTTCGCAACTGCGCCCCGAATTGGCCGATCAGAAGGACGCCTTGATTGAGGCGCGCAAGGAGCACTTGTTCGACCTGATCTACCACGGTCTCAAGCCTCGCAACTAACCTACAATCGATACTGGCATGGCACCCACCGACCGACGCCACTTCTCTTTCACGCTGAGCTTGCTCGCATGTGTTGCACTGCTGCAAGCCTGTTCGATGACCCCGAACATCGCCGCACCCGATGCACCGCAGCAGTTGCCCGAGACGTTCGCCGACCTGCCCGCCGATACGCTGCGCCCGCAGGTCGCTTGGTGGGAAGGCTACGGCGATC
>CAYYHN010000806.1:0-229 GCA_964471245.1 uncultured Rhodothermaceae bacterium
CTGCTCGGCTTTGTACTGGTTCATCAGCACATCATGCAAGAAGGCGTAGTCGAAGAGGCGGTCGGGAAAGAGCGTGGTCCATGTTTCGTTGAGCGCGGCAAGGGTGGGCGCATAATCCGCCATGCTGAAGCGGACCAGCACTTGCGTATTCTGGTCCGGCTTAAAGTACATCAGCGTAGGCACGATCTCGTTGTGCAACGACATCACGTGAAAGTCTGCCACAACGCCC
>CAYYHN010000806.1:239-2583 GCA_964471245.1 uncultured Rhodothermaceae bacterium
AATGATGTTAAACGTCTCATTGGCGGGCACATCTTCAGCAGGCTGATCAATAAGGCTCAACGGCGACTCGGCTTGGGCGATCTTGCGCACCCACGCTTCATTCACGAGGACGTTGGATGTATCGGCTAACCGGCTGGCATCGAAGTTACGGCCTGCAACCAAGCGCATCTGCATGGCATCGAGGTAGGCCTCGTCGACATTGAGGACGCGCACCATCGTCTCTTCGCCCGTTTCCTCCTCATCATCGTGGAAGTACGACCATCCTGTGAACGGCGCACCACTGGCTGCGGTGATGGCACTTAGGCCTGGGATCGTCTGAATCGCCTCCTTGAACACGGCTGTCTGCTCCTCAGGCACCGAGATACTGATCATCTGGTCGGCATTGTAGCCGAGCGGCTTGGTCTGCAGAAACTGGAGTTGGCTGTGCAGCACCAACGTCCCGAAGATGAGCGCTACGGAAACAGCGAATTGCACCGTCACAAGGCCCTGTCGCATGCGCAGGCCACGGAACCGGTGCCCGCCACCGCTGAAAATCGCCGCCGACTGAAAACGCGATAGAAACAGCGCCGGATAGCTACCCGAAAGGAGGCCAACCACCAAACCAAGCGCAAGTAGCAAGCCAACCAATACAAGGCGAAGTTCGTTCGTCAAAGTGAACGCCACCCCGAATACGGACTCCATCTGCGGCAACCCCATCTCCAACAGACCAAGTGCCAGTCCGGCTGCAAACAAGCTCGTCAGCACTGACTCGCCGAGGAACTGGACCGTCAATTGCCCCCGATGGGCACCCAGCGCTTTGCGCACGCCCACTTCGCGCTGCCGCTGTGTGTAGCGCGCCGTTGCCAAGTTCATGTAGTTGATACACGCCAAGCTTAGGATAAACAGCCCGATCCCACCCAAAAGCCACATGTAGCGGATGTCGCCCTTGGTACCCATGCCCGTGTTGGCGCTATAGAAGTGGATATCCTTCATGGGCGTCAGTTGCACCGCAGCACCTTCGATACCAAAGCTGATTACCTCAGCACCTTTCTGTGCGTCGCCATCGATCCGTGCGTTCAGGTTGTCGGCCACGCGTGCCATCACCTCCGTTCCCGAGAACGTCTGGGAAGGGGCAAACAGCAGGTACGTGTGGCTCTGATAGCCCCATGCAGCATCGACCTCGCTCGCAGCCGTCGGCAGTGAGGCAAACGATAGCAACATGTCGAATTGGATGTGGGAATTGGTCGGTGGGTCGGCTAGCACGCCCGTCACGGTGTAGAGCGTGTTGTCGTTGCGTTCCAAGGTCTTGCCCACGGGATTCTCGGCGCCAAAATAGCGACTGGCTGTGCGCTCGGTGAGGATCAGCGTGTTCGGTTCCGCCAGCGCCGTCGCAGGGTTGCCTTGCACGAGATCGAAGGAGAAGACGGAGAAGAACGCAGCATCCGTGTAGAATGCCTTTTCCTCTTTGACCAATGCACCTCGGTGCCGGAAAACTGGCGCGTCCTGATAAAACCGGACCCCAGCTTCGACCTCCTCATACGCCTCCAGCACCTTGTCCGCCGATTGGGCCGGAGCGACGACAATGGTACCAAAGCCTTCGACTTCGAATGCGAGCCGCCCAATGCGCTCCGCGTTTTCGTGAAAGCGGTCATAGGTCAGTTCATGGTGAACATACAGCGCGAGGACAAGAAAGCATGCCATGCCCAATGCAAGCCCGCCCACATTGATGAGCGAATAACCCGCGCGCTTGCGAAGGTTGCGAAGCGCAATAGCCAAGTAGTTACGATACATTGTACGTGCAGGTGTTTAGATCCTTCAGGACGGCTTTGGTGTCTGCCACCATCCTGCCCCTTAAACGCCGGACGCCTTGCGTTGGGGTACGTGTATCGGCTACCAACAAGCATGCCACAGCTTCTAAGGCGTTCCCTCGACCCATTTGAGGCATGAAGTGCGTGCAACGCCGAGCCGCAACGTTCGGTAGCAACACAATGCTGTTCGTGAACGGACACCACCATACAAGGGCGGAACGGTAGGGATACCGCTGACATGCTGCCCCATTTGGTGTATACTTCAGACCATAGGTGATATTAACGGGGAAAATTGGGGCGTGGACATCCAAAACTCTTGGCTTAGATGGGCAACGTGCCTACTCAGTTGCATGATGCTGCTGGCGGCGGGATGCTCTATGAGTGAAGACACACCACACGATGCCATCGAAACGGAGACCTTTCGCTACGCCAATCCCGAAGACGCCCAACTCGTCACCGCCGACCTCGTCCACTTCTGGGCGGCCTACGACGAAGCCCATCTGCACAGCAACCGCACCGCCCAAATCGAGGTCTACCAACAGTTGTACCTGAACCAA